>NZ_JAEQCE010000033.1:4675-70890 GCF_020738665.1 Microcoleus sp. PH2017_08_TRC_O_A | reverse complement strand
AAATTTTGGGACGGGCTAGAAGCCCATCCCACAAGAAAAAAGATTTTTGTGGGATGGGCTTCTAGCCCGTCCTAACTATTTTTGCAAGAGGTCTATTATTGTGGGATGGGCGTCCCGCCCGTCCCGAAAAGACGGGCGGGACGCCCATCCCACAAATATGTATAAGTTATTAACTTTTCGTTCCTAAACTCCAAACTCGCACTCCAAACACTCAACTTTTTTGTCCGATCGCGTGCGATCGATTACCATCATAAAAAAAGGTTTGTAGTAAGGTTCGTAGTGCGGACTTCAGTCCGCAAAATCCCGCGGACTTCAGTCCGCACTACGAACGGCTGGTTAATCGATGGGACACGATATCAAGTTTGCACTTGAAATTCTTCGGGTGCTATTCCCCAATTTACCCAGCTAATTGCTTCTTTAGCCGTTAGCACTTTTGGCGGCACTCGCAAAGCGTGAATGTGTCCCGTACTCGGACAAGTCATCTTCAACAAAAATATTGGCTCTATGTCAACATCATTCTCAATTTTCAACAAAGTATATTCTTGCCAAGTATCCAATTCTATTGCTTGCAATTCTTGACAAATTTTCGGATAGCCGATCGCCCCAATCAACACTCGCCGCACTTCCGCATTCTTTTCTCTTAGCAGCCATGAAGCCTCCCAAGACTCCGGCGCAACTTGACCGATGCTTTCGGGTAACAGCACGCCACGATAAGAGTATACTCTGAAGTTGTCAGCAAATTCGATGGCGGGCTGACATAAAGCGTGGAGCAAATATTCGCTGTCAAAATTAATTCTTCGCGGGCGATCGCACACAAAGCACTTTTTCTCAAACGGGTAAATCCAGCCGCAGTTTTCGACTAAGGCTTTAAAGGCTGAGTACAAAGAGCGATCGCACTCCAATTCTAAGACCTCAATACAAAAATCTACCCAACTTCCGTGACAGGCCGAAAGTTCGGATAAGATCCAGTTATTATTATAGGTTATATTGACAAAAAATTGGTGAAATCTGCTGCCCAACTTCTTTGCTAATTTGGCATAAACTTCGTCTTTAACGTGAATTTGGAATTGACTTATCAGTTGAGCATATAGCGGGTTATAGAGTTGGCTGTAAATCTGATTTTCCAGTTTCCGGTCGAGTTGACTTCTTAATGTATCGTACAATTCATTATGAATTTTGTCTCGAATTTCGCTACCAGTTTCCAGACCCGAATCGCGTATCCTTAGCCGTTCAAGAGCTTCCAAAGCTATGTAAGGGCTGTCACAGAAAATAATTTCCGGTTCGCCCAAGCCGATGATGTTGTAGGCGGTGTTGATGGCGGCTGTCGCGATCGGGCGATCGAGTGGTGCGATCGACAGTCCAATTTGCCGCCACTTTTCGCGATAAATGGGAGTTAGCGCTGTTTGTTCGGGAGTTAGTGCGATCGTTGGTACTTTCATCTTGTTTTATTTTCGATTGAATAATTAATTTAGTGCGATCGTTAGGACTTGATTCCTCAAAAATAGAGAAGGACTGAAGTCCTCACTACAAACCTATTTTAGGATAGTAATTATAGCGGTTCTCAAAAAAGTGAGGTATGCCTGCGATGCCTATGCCCTATGCCCTATGCCCTATGCCCTATGCCCTATGCCCCATGCCCCATGCCCTATGCGTACCTCATGTTAGTGAGAAAGGCTATAGATTATTTGTATAAATTAACAATTTTTTGCAAAACCCCTAAAATCAGAGGAAGATTATCGAGATAATAAACATCATCATCAATAATTAAATTATTTCCTTTTAATTTAAGAAACCGCCAGACAACCCCCGAAGTTACACAGCCAAATACGGCAGGGATTGAGTTTTTTTGGCGTTCGTTAAATAGCTGAGCCGCCACCATTTGTGCAGCACACTGCGGCAGACAAGATTCTATTTCTCCGCCTTTTGTTTCTCTAAGTGCAAAAAATGGAACTTTAATTTCAAAATTCAACGGTGTCCCAGAAAGTAGAAAGTCGCATTCTCCATGCAATCCCTGAGAAACATCTACATCAAATGCCCAACCGGAAAAAACAGAAAATTGTCTGTGATTTTTTTCTCTAAATTCTAACAAAATAGGAGAAATAATCCGTTCCGAACGTTCTTTTGCTGTTGTTACAGCAGTGTTAGAACTAATTTCGAGAGCTCTCCAAAGCCATTGGGATGGTTCTAAAGGAATAATTTTGGCACTCAAAATTGGACTGAGTGACATCTCCAATCCAAACCGCTCTTTTAATTGTTGGAAAGTGAAGGTTCTGTAGGACATATTTATCAGATAACTCGTTCAACAGTTGACAGTTGACAGTTGACAGTTTGAGAGCGACCTCTAACTAGAAGGAAGAGGATTGGAGTAATGAATATTATGATTTTAATTTCTCTCTCAAAGGGAGAGGTTTTCAACCAATTCTTTATGGTGAAAATAAACATCACTTTGAGATAGAAATCGAGTTGAAAAATGATAAACTAGCTTAAATAGTAAGGGAGCATCTCATTTTTATAAAGAGCATTTTTTTATGTGAGTGATGTCCCCCATCGCACGGGTTAGACAAAGCCCGGGCGATCGGGGACAGCACTATAAAGACAAAACTGAGAGGCTCTCAATAGCAATCCTTAAGGAATTTGTGAACGTCTCTCTTTTTTCTATCTCGCGACGATAAGTAAATCCTGATTTTTTCTTCCTTCTTTTTATCCTGAGCGACTTGTCAGCCAGCGTAGCCGAAGCGAGCCTTCTTCTCTCTGGCATCTTTCCAGGAAGTATCGAGCGCGCAAAGCATTTGTAGTGCTTTTCTCAGCTCGCAAGTCATTGACAGTTGACAGTTGACAGTTGACCGACTGAATGCCTAATGACTAATGCCCTAATGCCCAATCCCTCCGCTTCGCTTCGCCCAATCCCTCCGCTTCGCTTCGCCCAATGCCCAATGATTAATGACAAAAAAGAGATGCTCCCTCTTCTCTCTTCCTTCTAAACATTTAACCACTGAAGGAGTATCTTGGGCGCTGGCAACAAAATAATTAACAAAAGCCCGATCGCCAGCAACCCCAAAAAATCTCGCCTATCGTCCAATTCGCTGACATCATTCAACGCAGGTTCGTCGTTGAGAGGCGTCAAAAACAAAATAATTGCCCACAACAGCAAACCCTGTTCCAAAAAAGAAAGCAGCAGCATACAAATTCTGGCAAATTGCCCGATCGCCATACTAGCCCGCTGGCCAAACATCGCGTGTACAATATGCCCGCCGTCGAGTTGTCCCACAGGCATCAAATTAAATGCAGTCACGATCAAACCCAAATAGCCCGCCACCGCTACCGGATGCAAATTAATCGCAGTTTCCGCATTGAAAGCGCCGCCCAAGGTTAACTTGCTCAACAAAGTCATCAGCAGCGAAAATTTCGGACTAAAAGAGTCAAAATTTAACATTCCCGACTTGTCAGACAGCGGTACAATTGTCGAATGCTCCAAACCCCAAATCAACAACGGCACTGTCGCGACTAAACCCGCCAGCGGGCCGGCAATACTGACATCAAATAAAGCTCGGCGGTTGGGAATTGGACTCCGCATTTGAATGAATGCACCAAAAGTTCCCAAGAAAAAAGGAACCGGAATAAAATAAGGCAAAGTCGTGCGAATTTTGTAGAATCTGGCAGCTAAATAGTGACCGGATTCGTGAATTCCCAAAATTGTAATGAGAGCCAAGGAATAAGGCAAACCCTGAAGCAACACATACGGGTTGGACTGCAAAATTTTTTCAGTGACTCCGGCAATTTGCGAGCCGACAATTGTAGTCGTAAACACCGTAATCAGCACCAAAGCTAATGCAAAAAATGGCCTGGTTACAGATTCAGTTTTGACCGAAGTTTCCCCGGATTGGTGGCTGGGATTGGGAACTATCGCAAAAAAAGGTTGACCACTCAAGCTATTTTGAAAGATGACTAAAAAGCGATCGCCAAAATGCTTCTGGACATTCTCCCGAATCGCCTGATAAGCCGCCTCCGGGTTCGTACGCAACTGTCCCCGACAAATGACAGCCTGCGCGCGAAATTCTAAATCTTGCAAAAAGTAAATTGACCAAGGAAAACAATCGCGCAAGCTCGCTTCTTCCTCGGAATCGATCGGGCGCAGGGGCGGTTTGGGCTCTGTCGGTTCACTTCCAGAGCCTGCTATCTGCTCAGCCGTGGAGGCGGTAATTTGCTTGCGCCCCAACTGTACCAAAAACCAGTACAAAAAAGGGCAAACCAGAAAAGGTATAATTACCAACTCGGGCGGTACTTTTTTGCTCGCGCCGTTAACTAAAAGCCAACCGCTCCAAATCAGCGCCGGCGCCATCATTACCAGCCACAGCAGCCATACCGGAGTTCGCGTGATGCGGCTGGTGCTGCTCTGCAACAAGTAGTAAGAGATCAACCCCAATACAAGCAACCATAGTAAAAAAAACATAATATTTATTCCATGCCTCTGAATATATCCTTGAAACAACAGACTTCAGTCTCCAAACAGCCCAGGCTCGTGCTGGAAAATATTTTTGCTTTCCCACCTAACCGGGATACGCTGGGTGCGACAGCTTATTTCATTGTAGAAAACGAATCGAACATCCTGGTAGATTGTCCCGCTTGGGATGAGATTAACCTAGCCTTTTTGCGGGAAAACGGCGGCGTGCGGCTGCTGTTTCTCACCCACCGCGGCGCGATCGCCAAGGCGCGGGAGATTCAGGAAGCCACGGGCTGCGATATCCTGATTCAAGAGCAGGAAGCTTATTTGCTCCCAGGATTGCAACTGACGGTTTTTGAGCGAGAATTTGCTGTGAGCGATCGCATAAAAGCATTGTGGACTCCCGGCCACTCTCCTGGTTCATCTTGCCTTTATGATACTGGCAGCGGTGGAGTGTTGTTTACCGGCAGACACTTGCTCCCCAATCGAGAAGGCGCTCCGGTACCGCAGAGAACGCCAAAAACTTTTCACTGGCCGAGGCAAATTAACAGCGTGCAGTCAATTATCGATCGATTTTCGCCTTCGACTCTTCAATATATCTGCCCCGCTGCGAATACTGGTTTTTTGCGGGGAAAAGGATCGATCGATCGAGCTTTTGAGCAATTAACTAATCTGGATTTAACAGTTTGTTTGCAGAATCAAGAACACCGGGCGGTTGAAACCGCGTCTATACAAGCAAAACCCGCCTCCGCGGGTTGAAGGAGACGGCGGTTTCAACCGCCGTCTTATCAATCGCGTATTGGGTTGAAATTACCTTATTTTCTTCAGTCCACGGAGGTGGACATTGTTTCTGTAGACGCGGTTTCAACCGCCGTTTTATGTTATTCCGCCGATTATTACCGCCGATTATTAGGGCCGATTATTACCGCCGATTCTTATGGAAAAAACCGAAAAACAAAAAATGCTCGCCGGCGAATTGTATCTAGCTGCGGATGAACAATTAATTGCCGATCGCCAGCGAGCCCGCCGCCTCGCCAGAATCTACAATTCTACCCGCGAAGACGAACCTGAGAAACGGTTAGAAATCCTTGGCGAATTGTTCGGTGCAATCGGCCCCAAAATTGAAATCGAGCCGCCTTTTTACTGCGACTTCGGCAGCAATATTTATGCGGGAAACGGATTGTACATGAATTTTGGCTGCGTGATTCTCGACTGCAATCGAGTTAACATCGGCGAAAATTTGCTGTGCGGCCCCAACGTGCAAATTTACACTGCTTTTCATCCCACCGATCCGGAAATCCGACTTTCTGGCCGAGATCTCGCCTCTGAAATTAATATTGGTAATAATGTTTGGATTGGCGGCGGAAGTATTATTTGCCCGGGAGTCACTATTGGCGACAATAGCACGATCGGCGCAGGCAGTGTTGTTGTCAAAGATATTCCCGCCAACGTCGTGGCGGCGGGAAATCCTTGCCGAATCATCCGGCAGTTGCCTTGATGTGGTAGGATCGACTAACTGGCGCGATCGGCTTTTTGGAGCTAGTCCTTAGCTAGCGATTAAATAGACAAAGTGGTACACTTATAGACAAAATACTGGTGTACCATGCGATCGCCTCGCTAAATTGAACAAAAAAATACAGTGTTGAGGTCGAACAATGCTTTTATCCATCAAAACAAAGTTAAAGCTAAACAAGAGTCAGACAACAGTCATGAGCAAGCACGCTGGAATAGCGAGGTTTGCTTATAACTGGGGATTGGCTACTTGGAGTAATCTTTACAAAGATGGATTGAAGCCCAATAAATACCTGCTCAAGAAATTCTTTAACAATCACGTAAAACCTGAGTTTACGTGGATTAAAGAGGCGGGAATTTGCCAGAAGATAACTCAATACGCTTTTGACAATCTTGGAGACTCCTTCTCCTTGTTTTTCTCAAAAAAAGCTGGATATCCCAAATTCAAGAAGAAGGGGCATCATGATTCATTCACGATAGACGCAGGTGGAAAACCAATTCCGGTAGGTGGTACGTCCATAAAGTTGCCAACAATCGGTTGGGTGAAAACCCATGAAGGATTACCTCACACTACTTGCAAGTCAATCACAATATCGCGTACTGCTGACAGTTGGTTTATTGCTTTTGCCTACGAACAGGAACATGAACCAACTGTAAAGCAACACGATGTTGTGGGTGTTGACCTAGGAGTTAAAGAGTTGGCAACACTTTCGACTGGCGTAGTGTTTCCCAATCCGAAACACTACAAAACGCATCTCAGCAAGTTGCGTAGGTTGTCAAAGGAGTTGTCTAGGAAAACGAAAGGCTCTAGAAATAGATTTAAGGCGAAACAAAGGCTGGCAAAACATCACGCTAGGGTAGCGAATCTCAGGAAAAACACTCTCCATCAAATCACTACTTACTTAGGCAAAAACCACGCAACGATAGTAGTAGAAAATTTAAATGTTTCGGGGATGCTAGCCAATCATAAACTAGCTCAAGTTATCGCTGATTGTGGATTTTACGAATTCAAGCGTCAGCTAGAATACAAAGCTCAAAAGTTTGGCTGTGAAATAATCATTGCTGACCGTTGGTTTCCTTCGAGTAAGACTTGTTCAAGTTGCGGACATATTCAAGATATGCCGCTAAAAGAAAGAACTTACAATTGCGGAAATTAATTTATCGCGCTTGGCTAAAACGTGAAAGCTTACCGAGGGATAACCGCTCCCATGCTCCCGATGAAGTAAGAAGCAAATGTCTAGACTTGTCTAGTATTTGTATAGCAGCTTTACACAAAAATTTTACAGACTACAACCGCCAGTTTGAGATTTTTTAGGTAAAATCCCCCGAAAAAATCTGCGGCAAAAATCTCAAATCGCTTAATTTCTCCCTCCCGGTTTCTCCACTACCAACCTTTTCTTATGACGACTGCAACAGTTTATCCCAGCGCACCCGAACTCGGCACCGACGACTACATAGTAGTGGGTTTAGCCACCTGCTTCATCAAAGAAGAAGGCGAAGTTCATCAAGTAAAAGTAATCGAACCTATCCCCTCAGCAGCTTTGCAAGCAATTGTCAAGGGAATTCCCACATCTTATGAAATGGCTTGGGGGACGACTTTAGGCTCGATACTCGACGGCGAATCACCCAAAAGGCTGCCGGAATTCCCCGCCGAAGCTCAGTTTAGCGAAGAATTTGGCTTTCGGGCGATCGCCGCAGCCCGCACTTACAAAATCCGCCCCGAGGCTCAAGTTCACATTCCCTTAGGAACAGTTCGCAACGACTTTACCTATTCCTTAGAACGCAAAAGAGTGCTGAACACCGAGCGCGTCATTCGCACTGAAGACAATGTGAAACAGCACGAACACACTCACAAGGTTCTATAAATAAATCGCCAAACAGCAGCTATTTAGCACCGCAAAAAGTTTTGAGATTTGAATTAAAGATTTAACAACAAATTTTTCGTTCAACAATAACTCAAAACTTTTAATATTTTATGATTGCGGCAACGCCATACATATCAATGTAGGGTGCAGTCTGCACCTTACCTAATTGCACAAAAGCAATATATTTCAACATTACCAAACCAGTCAATCCACCTAATTAAACATAAAATATGAGTGGCTAACAAAGCTGGCTGTGTATTCCCTCTCTCTTCTTCCTTCTTGTTCCCTCTTCCTTTTTTTGACGCTCGCGAATCCGAATGGCATCTGCCTTCTTGCCTCTCTCTTCTTCCTTCTGACTGATGAAAACTGTCAACTGTCCCAGATTTACTCTTTTTTTCAACATCGGGTGCTTGTGGGCTATCTTGCCCAATTGACATAAATTATTAATAGCAGTTAACAAAACTATGAAAAATTTGAATAATTAAATTGTTGAATAAATATTGTAGTTTCTCAAAAATATGGTAGAATCTGATTCCAGTCAGACAAGGTGAGCGGGCCGGCGGGAAAAAATTCAAAAATCCCCGCAATTATTGCTAGTAGTTTCAGACTGCTGACAGGCGGGCAAGTTCATCGCTGGTGAGCTGAGAATTTCAATCTCACAAATTGGTCAAACCATGGGAAGCTTTGCGAAAGTGAAGTGGTGGAAATTAACTCAACTATTGCCAGCGAGATTTAAGGGCGAATACGATCTGCGCTACAAAATCGCGTTGTTAATTTTGGGCGTAACAATTATGGCAGCTAGCATCGCTGGTTGTATCAGCTATCAAAGGGTTCGCCGCTTGATTGTCAACAATTTAGAGCGAAATGTTTTGTTAGAAGTTAAGGAGCGCGGTAATAAGATCGATCGCTGGATCGGCACGAGAAAGACTGAGCTCGAAACCCTTGCTAACACTCCTCCGGTGCGATCGATGAATTGGTCTATGGCAGGGCCTTATTTAAAATCCGAAGTAAATCGACTCCAAGACTTCAAGCATTTCGCATTAATTGAACCCGATGGTTCTTATTATACCACAAAAGTCGGTAGAGCTTTGATTAACGTTAGCGATCGCCAACACTTCAAAAAGGCAATGGCTGGGCAAGTATATGTTTCAGATCCTACCATTTCTCGCACGGTCAAAAAACAAAGTATTGTTCCCATTTCGGCTCCGGTGTGGTCAAATTCTCAGGAGAATCAACCAAAAAAGGCGATCGGAGTAATGAACGGTGTCATCAGCATCGACAGAATTGCCGAAGTAGCGGGAAAGCTGGAATATGAGGCAGGAAGTTACGCTTTTGTACTCAATTCTCAAGGAGTGCCGATTGTCCATCCCGACACTCGGTTAATGGGAAATATTGACAAAGCTGCTCCCAGTCTTTTAGAGTCCGCAGATCCTAATTTGGCGAATGTAGTCCGGGAGATGGTTTATCAAAAAACGGGCATTGTACTGACTCAAATCAACGACGCCAGAGTTTATGTTGCCTATCTTCCTTTAGAACAAGCTGAATGGTCGATCGCCCTAGTAATTCCCAGCGACAATCTCGAAAAAGAACTGTTCGCCTTAAATAGATTAGCAGCAGCAGCCACCGGACTGTTCGCCGCAGCTATTTTCGCGGTAATTGTGGCACTGAAACTGTTTTCCCAAAAGTGCATCCGCACTCGCGCAGAAGCCCTTCTCCACCGATTGACCGGCCGCATTCGCGCTTCCTTGGAGCTCGATCGCATCCTGCAAACTACAGTAGACGAACTCGGTACCTTGCTAAAGCTCGATCGGGCAATTTTCGGCTGGTACGACCCGCGACAAGATACTGTAGAATTTTGCTGGGAATATTGCCGGGAAGGTTTACCGGGGCGCTTGGGAATCTTCGGCGCCCAAACAGGGCCCTCTGGAGATTTAGCTGCACGGCTGCATCGGTGCGAAACGATACTTCTCAAGAAAACCTCCGCCCCTGATGCCACAGACTCTCAGGAAGCAGTGCATCTCGAACTCACAGACAGCCACTACGCAGCAGTACCCGTACTGACTCAGACTAATCGGCTGGGATATCTGTTCGCTTGTGCGAATCGGCGGTTTGCGACTCCCGACGAAGTGGAAGTTTTGGAGGCAATTGCAGACTCGCTGGCGATCGCAATTTCTCAATCCCAACTCCACGGGCAAATTCAAGAAGAACTCAAACTTTTAGAAGAAGTATTAGCCCAACTCAGAAGAACCGAAGAGCATTTAGTACAAAGTGAAAAAATGACAATTGTCGGTCAACTCGCCACCGGAATTGCCCAGGAAATTAACAACCCAATTAACTTTATTTACGGCCGTCTGATTCACGTCAACGATTATCTCAATAATTTGCTGAAGATACTTCGCCTCTACCGCGAACAATATCCCACACCTGTGCCGCGAATTGCCCAAGAAATAGAGAGCTTCGACCTAGATTTTATCAGCGAAGACTTGCCACAAATTCTCAACTCTCTGAAAATAGGAACCGATCGCATACGCCAGAGCGTCCTGGCTTTGCGGAACATTTCACTTCCAGATGAACCCAACAAAGAACGCGCCAACCTTCACGAAAGCATCGACAATATTCTACTGTTGCTCGCTCACCGACTGGAGAAAAAAATATTAGTAATCAAGGAGTACAGCAACCTGCCACCAATTTTGTGTTATCCCGGTCAACTGAGCCAAGTATTCGCTAATATCCTCAGCAAGGCGATTGATGCTGTTAACAGGATTGACAAATTCGATCAAACTATTACAATTAAAACAGATATTGTCGAGCATTCAACAGGCAGATTTATTGCAGTATCGATCGCCCACAACGGTTCTCGAATTCCCCCGGAAATTCAACAGAGAGTATTTGACCCATTTTACCATACTAAATCATTAAAAAATTTTACAGGATTGGGGCTGTCGGTTTGCTATAAAATTATTGTAGAGTTGCATGGCGGGCGCATGACAGTTCAATCTCCAGTTCAATCTCAAATTCAATCTCCAACTGAAGGCGGTGCTGAGTTTATAATAGAATTGCCGATATTTTGAGCGGGTATTCCGCAGCCTAGGAAACCCGCCACAAATCTTGTCGCTCACCACAAAAAGCTTCATATCGGTTAGTAGTGAGGACTTTAGTCCGCATTCATGAAGGACTGAAGTCCTCACTACAAACCTAATTCTAAATTCTTCACCAAACTTGATATGATAGGATTAGGGGAATAATAAAGGAGCAGCCACAGCAAACAACCAACCTCCCATCACCAAAACTTCTACAACCATTAATACGATATTTCTGTTCATTTTTTCATTAAGAGCGATCGGACTATTATTCTTGTTACCATTTTTTACGGATTGGTTATTGAAAAAAGTCTTCTTCACATTTCTAGTCAGAGCAACTTCTGCTTCAGCTTCTGCACTAATTGGCTGACATTCTTCACTTTCACCACAAAGAAGAAAGAAATAAGAAATAAATAAAATTTTAATCCCCAATCCCCAACTTACCTAGAATTCAGAGTGACAGGTTCCTGATAATTAGAAGTGTAACCTGGTAAAACTTTTATACTCGGTTGGGCGACCCGCAATGTTAAAGAAAGACGAACTTTGCCACTTCTATTATAAATCGAACGATGTACAAGTTGATCGGTAAATAAAATAAACTCACCGGGTTTTAAAACTACCGGAATCGCCTTCTCTTCAACTTCATTGGGAACTCGAAAAAAATGATTCCCACTAAAGAAATCGGTAATTTTGACTTGACATTTTTTGAGGTCACTTTTCGAGATATATTCAAACCCGTTTGTCTCCGTTACTTCTGTTAAACCAATATAAATATTAATTGTTTTTCCCTCCCCAGTCAGTAAATTAGGATAAATATCTCGATGCCAAAAAGGAATTAATTGACGCGAGGGATAATTGACCCATAATTCTGACCGCCATAATTGTAAATTGTCTCCTAAATAAGCTGTCAGTATTTTCAATAAATTATCATCTTGACACAGGTGCAACACCGCAGCCGAATCTAAATGTCTTTCCATATAGAATTGGCCTTTGTAACATTGAACCAGCAGTAACATAATTGAACCAAATTGGCACCTCAAAAGGGCTTTTAATGCCTGAGTCAATAAAACTTTAACGGGCGGTTTTGGTAAAACTTCCTTAAAGATACGATCGCAAATAGTCGCGAGTTCATCCTGATTTAACTTGAGATCGTAAGGCCCCCATATCCCATCAGTAGCATCATAATTATTTCTTTCTTTCTGGACGGATTGAGTGCAGCCAGTCCATAATAAACTTTTTTCCCATAACTGTTGGCATAAATCATTATTTTGTGCTAATACAGGTAATGTTATTTCTTGTCCTGTTCGACCTAAAAATTTACCTGCGATCAACTCAAATTCTGGAGAATTTGCACATAAGAGACTGCTATAAGCTCCCTGTTCGGGACTAATTCCTAAACCGAGATATTTGCTCAAACGATGACCGATGGTAATATTAGATTGGACAAAACCTGGATGAACTGCGTTAACTGTGACATTCGTTAATTTTTGGGCAAGTTGTCTGGTTAAGAGCAACAGGCAAAGTTTTGACTGGTTATATGATTCGATAAAATTTAAGGGTGTTTTTTTGACAAATAAATCCCAGTTAATTTGAGTTGGTTTTAATGCTAAATCTGAGGAGACGAAAATCACGCGACTTGAGGGAAAATCTGGTATTTTAGATAATAATAAATAAGTCAGAAGAAAATGACCTAAATAATTTGTTCCCCAAATCAACTCAAATCCTTCTTGAGTCATGCCTCTGGCATCGAATATTCCGGCATTATTGACGAGGATATGTAAGGGCAAATTTCGGTCTTGAAATAGCTTGACACAGTGACGCACTGACTCTAAGGAGGCGAGATTTAAGGGTAAATATTCTATATTGGGATTTCCAGTGGTTTCACGGATGTAGGCGATCGCGCTTTTAGCTTTTTCTTGGGAACGACAAGCAATAAAGACATGATGTCCTAATTTAGCTAAACCTAAAGATGTCATTAAACCCACACCGGAATTACCACCTGTAACGAGACAAACTTGCATAAATTAATTGATTTTTGAGGTTGTTGGGAGTTATTATAGCCTTTGTCAGAAAGATGAGGTACGTTGTTGGGCTTCAGCCCTTCTTAGTTTAGTGGTTTTATAAGCTGTCAGTCATACCTCATTTTTTTGAGAAAGGCTATAGCCTTTCTCAGAAATATAAAGTATAGCTGACTATAAATGGAGTTTTTGATTCGGCATTGCTTACTAGATAATAAATATAAGAGGGCTTAAGCCCAACAACATACCTCATTACCTTTACGATCACTTGTTAAATAGTTTGGTCTGTGGTGATTTTACCAGAAATAATGCACAATCAATGGGTTCTCGATTAAGAGCGATCGACAAAAGAGCGAATTTTCCGCCACCAAACAGCCGGTGAATCCTCCGGGCGGTATTTGCGATCGAACATCGACAAAATTAGGGGCCAACCTCCCACCTTCGCACTCATCAACAAGTGTATTAGCAGACAAAACACCAATACCACCCAACCAGAGAGGTGCAAATAATACCAAACCTGTGTCAAATCCCCAGCCGGCAGCCATTCTTCCTTAACCATACTGCCAGATGCGATCGCAAAAGTGAGCGCTAACAACATCAAAGTATTCACAATCCGGTGCAAACTGTACCACCAAATCGGTGTTCCCAACTGCGCCAGTTTGGCAAAAGAATCTTGCTGCACCAACCGTCTTTGACCTGCATGGAAACTATACAATGCAAAAGCTGGCATCACTCCTAAAATTAACAGCTTGCCAAAAGTGCCGTGAATCCCGATAATGTCTGCAATCCGAGGCACGGGGACTTTCCCGAAGCGCCCGTCATAGGTGTTGTACACTATAAATGCGCTCAAAATTGATAAAAGGGCGATCGCAGCGTTAGCCCCGTGCAGTAATCTCAGCAGCAATGGTTGGTAAGGTCGAGATTGTGGCATTCTGAATTTTGTGACTTGATAAATAGTCTGCCATATAATACAGCTAATCCCGGCATTTTTCAACAGTCAATTGTGAAACAAATGTGACGTAAAAATGAATGAATTATGAAATATTGCTATTTTACTAAAGTTTAGTGTAAACTAAAACAGTCGATTAGAATATTGTAATTATAACATCTCATAGTTAACAAAAATGGATGGCAGAATCTTGTTTTTACACTTAACAGAAGTGCCATTAGTTATGGGTCAGTAATCGGTAGCGCTGTCCCCGGCTCGCGAACGTTATTAGTCATTAGTCAGTAATCGGTAGCGCTGTCCCCGGCTCGCGAACGTTATTAGTCATTAGTCAGTAATCGGTAGCGCTGTCCCCGAAAAGTGAACGTTATTAGTCATTAGTCGTTTTCCCCACCGTAACATCGGGAGCATCTCAGTTTTGCAAGAAGCATTTTTTATGGTAGGTAGTGCGAGCTTAAGAGCTCGCACTGTAAATGCAAAACTGAGATGATCCCGTAACATCAGCATTCTCAGAAGGTTCTAATTTCAAATGGCTAATTCCCAATCAACAACTATCAACTGACAACTATCAACTATCAACTATCAACTGTCAACTGACCAAAAATGCTATAACAACAATATTGCATTACAAGGATAAAAATTCCGTGCTAAAACTTTACGGCCAAGGTCGCAGTAGGGCCTCAATTGTCAAGTGGTATCTCGAAGAAATAGCGGTTCCTTACGAATTCGTCTTGCTGGATATGCAAGCAGCGGAACACTTGCAGCCTGAGTTTCTGGAAATTAACCCGATCGGCAAAGTACCAGCTATTGTGGACGGAGATTTTAAACTTTGGGAGTCCGGGGCAATTTTGCTGTATTTAGCTCAAAAATATGGTAAGATGCCGGACACTGTGGAAAAACAAGCCGAAATCGTGCAGTGGGTCATCTTTGCTAACGCCACTCTCGGCCCGGGAATATTTGTCGAAGCCAGCCGCGATCGCGAAACCCCGAAATTGTTACAACCATTAAATAGCATTTTCGAGAAACAGCAGTTTTTAATGGGCGATGAATTCGGTGTCGCTGACGCAGCAGTCGGATCGATGTTGATTTACATTCCGATGATGCTACAAGTCGATCTCAGTCCTTACCCGGCTGTTTTAGATTACATGAAGCGCATCTCAGAAAGACCGGCATTTAAAATTGCGATGGGCCAGGGCTAAACATAGCATATCAAAATTATTCAGATCTCTGGGCTCTTTCTCTGCGTTCTCTGCGGTTAAATAATTCCAAAATAACCGTAAACGAGATCGGCTCAAAAACTCAACAGCTAAAAGCAGGGGCAATTGGTAAATTGCCCCTGCTTTTTAATGAAATGAAACTTATCTGAACCCGACAGCCGCTTGCCAGACAAAAGCCAGCAGCAAGAAAAACACGGGAATCACTGGCAAAACATTAATCAAAGGATCAAAGATCGCATAAGCTTCGGGGAGTTTAGCCAACAGTAATGCAGCTTCCATGAATCAACCTACCTATCCAACACAATTTTAATAATTGTCGCATATCTTCACCAAAGCCAATCAAGATCGATCGACAGTTGGTGCCAGCCAGTGGGCAAACTCTTCAGTAAATCGATCGGCCAAAATCGCCTCCCGCATCCTCCCAGTAAAGCGAATCAACTCTGTCACGTTGTGCAGCGCCAGCAAAGTATAGCTGAGTGCTTCCTTAGCCCGCGCCAAATGTGCCAAATAAGCGCGACTGAATTTTTGGCAGGTATAGCAAGGACAAGACTCATCCAGCGGAGCAAAATCCTCCCGAAACCGAGCATTTTTCAAATTCCAGCGTTCCCCACGCACAAAAGCCGTGCCGTGACGGCCCAGCCGAGTCGGAATCACGCAGTCAAACATATCTACGCCACTCGCCACAGCCAAGGCCATTTCGCGATAGGTGCCAATCCCCATCAAATAACGGGGTTTATTTGCCGGTAACAGGGGCGCAGTAACTCTCACAATATCTGCGATCAAATCCCCCGATTCGCCGACGCTAACTCCGCCGATCGCATAACCGGGCAAATCCAAGTCTACCAACTGGTTCGCTGCGCGCGATCGCAAATCTGGGAAAACGCCCCCCTGGACGATACCGAACAAAGCTTGCTCCGGGCGTGAGTGAGCTTGCATACAGCGTTGCAGCCAGCGGTAAGTGCGATCTGTGGCCGCCTCCACCTCGTCCCGTGTAGCGGGGTAAGGCGGACACTCATCGAAGGCCATAATCACGTCAGCGCCCAACTCGTTCTGAATCTCGATCGACTTTTCCGGCGTTAAATTAATGATGCGGCCGTCGCGGGGAGCTCGAAAAGTCACCCCATTCTCAGAAATAGTCCGCATTTGGCTCAAGCTAAACACCTGAAAGCCACCCGAATCCGTCAGAATCGGGCCAGGCCAAGCCATGAATTTGTGCAATCCGCCCGCGCCGGCGACAATCGCTTCCCCGGGCTGCAAGTGCAAATGATAAGTATTTGCCAAAACCATTTGAGAACCTGCGTCCTCAAGATGTGCCGGTGTCAAGGTTTTGACATTAGCCAGCGTCCCCACCGGCATAAATTTAGGCGTTTCCACAATACCGTGGGGAGTCGCAAAAACCCCTGCACGTGCTTGGGTATGGCTGCAATTAGCCTGACATTTAAAAGAAAATTTTGCCTTGTCTTCAGTCATTAGTCACCGTCGATCGTTAACCGCTACTGGGCAGTCCGTGTTATGTAATCTATTGTTGTTGACATCGCGACAAAAAAAACCATGACCCCGCCCAAAAACAGAGACAAGTTTCCGACAATCGTCGTGGAGAGCAAAAAATTTTAGACCTTAACTCTACCTCCCAGATTCAAAGCTGCGAGGAAATCTAAAATCTAAAATCTAAAATCTAAAATCTAAAATCGACTGACTGACGATTAAAACGGAGAATCATCCTCATCCAATTGCAGATCCCAATTTCCTGAGAGTACCTGATCGACCACCGCATCCAACGCCGCAGCATTTAAATTGCGGGCGACTTGTTCTTGCAAGGGATTGGAGAGAGGAATTAACCGCAACTGCCGTCCATCTTGCATCAGGTCAAAATAAGAACCTTCTTCTGGGGAGTGTTTCAGTTCCAGGTAATCAAAACTATATACGTTCAAATAAAGCGCGTGGTTGGCAATCAGGGTAGAACGATCGGGGTTGGCGAAGACTTCGAGCACATAACCTTCCCCTTCGCTGTAAATCTTGCCATCTTGGATGTGAAGGTAGCGGACACGTCCTAAATCAAACAGCAATCTTTTGATATCGCGCTTGTTGACGACAATGCCTGTATCGATGATGCAAGGAGCAACTACCCTGTTATTTAATTGGTCACTCATGGAGCAAAAGCCTCTGTTGTAATATGTTCCCGACTTGGAAATCAGGGAGTTAGCTAGAATTCTGGATACGGGAAACGCGGATCTTAAGTTTAGCCATTTTAGATTGGGATCTTCGGGATCGCTGCCGGCAGAGGTTTTCCGGGGAAAAGAGCTCGGGCAGGAGGAATGCCCGATCCAAAGGACTAGGCTGTTACAATTCCAATTCTGGCACAGGCTAATGGATTAGCAACCGCATACAACATGAAAAATTTTCTACCTTATCAAAAAATTGGGTTAAAAACCCCGTCCTTATAGGACGGCTTTTTGCCATTGTTAAGTAAAATAACAAATCCATCTTCACAAATGAAGATGGTAGAATAAACAGATCAGACAAGATTTAAAAACCTACCCCCTCCCGGTGGGAAAGTCTACGCCTAAAACATTTTTGAGGACATATGATTACGCACTTAAGCGTGCAAACGTAGTCAGCCTGGGAACCCTAGCAATAGGGATATTTTGACAGAAATGTCTTAAGAATCCCCGTACCTTGATAGTCGGGGAGTGTCAAGATGGATGATAAATTGGTTCGCTCTACGATCGACTTTTTCCGGAATCAAGGTGCCGCCATCGCAGCGGCCGTCGCTTTTTATACTTGCTTGCCGGTACCGATGTCTTGGACTTTGGAGTTTCGGGGCATTGCTCGCTTGGCACCGGCGATCGGGCTTTTGATTGGTGGGATGCTGGGACTCGCGGATTTTGGGTTGCAGTTGTTGGGTATGCCTGCTCTGACTCGATCGGCCTTGGTGGTAGTTTTAGGCATCGCGGTGACTGGCGGGCTGCACCTAGACGGGGCGATGGACGCGGCGGACGGGCTGGCAGTCCCCGACCCGGTTCGCAGGCTGGAAGTGATGCGGGACAGCGTTACAGGGGCTTTTGGAGCGATGGCTGCGATCGCGATCGTCCTGCTCAAAACTGCCGCGCTCTCGGACTTGAGTAACTATCGGTGGTTGGCTTTGATGGGTGTGGCGGGTTGGGGGAGGTGGGCCCAACTGGTGGCGATCGCCCGCTATCCGTATCTCCGCCCGGAGGGGAAGGGAGCTTTTCATAAAGAATCGATTTATTCACCTTTTGATTTTATCCCAGGAGTGCTGTTGCTGCTGAGTTTGAGCGTGCTGCAAGTTGTCTTGGAGGGCGATCGCTGGCTGTTGGCGGTGGGGATGGCTTTGGGGGGAAGTGCGATCGGAATTTTTGCCGGAGCCTGGTTTAACCACCGTTTGGGCGGCCACACGGGCGATACTTACGGTGCTGTTGTTGAGTGGACTGAGGCTTTGTTGTTATGTCTGTTGGCGGCATTGCAAGGTTAAATTGTTTCTGAGTTAACAGCACCATTCTGGATCATCCAAACGAAAAAGCTGAGGATTTGCTCGACTGGGGGCAGAGGATAGACGGATAAGTCGATCGTCACAATTTGGTTTTCGAGTTTGATAAATTGCCATTGAATGCCATTACTCACGCTCCCATAGATGATGGGGATGTTTTTTTCTTTGGCTTGATTAAAGCGTTGAGCGGCAACCATTTCGGCAATACATTGACCCAATCCGCTTTTGAGGTCGGTCTTTTTAGCTTCGACAATTACAACGGCGGGGGCTTCAATTTCTAGCACTTCGGACGATCGCGCCAGCAGAAAATCAAACACTCCATTCAGTCCGACAGCTTCGTCGATCGTGAAATCTTCGCCGGAGAAAAGGCTAATTTGGCGATCGAGAATCCGCCTCACTTCCAGCAGCACCGGATAGATAATCCCTTCCGATCGCGCTTTTTCACTTCCCGATGTAGCGACGATGGGGAGGCTATCTTGGAGGGTGCCGCTGAGGATGTCTGAGGGTGCGATCGGGCTTAGCGGAGGTATAAAGCGAGTTCCTTCTTGGACTGTCAGACCGAAAGCTTGTTTCGCTTTGGCGATCGTAGTAAATTGACTGTATGGCATGATTTTTTCTACTTCACCATTATAGGTTTTGTTTCGCTATTAATTACTGTAAATGATATTAATGGGGGTTACAATTCTCCTCGAACGGCACGGTGTTGCAAGGGAAATAAGTCATCGAGTTGAGTGACGGATTATTGGTCTGGTTGTCCAGTTTTGTCGAGTACATTGCGAATCGAAACTCTACCCAACAAAAACTTTACCGCACACCCCACACTACAATTTCCCGAGCGCTGCTCACAAGAGTTTGCCCATCCGAGCTGATGGCAACGGATTTAACCTCGTGTGAATGTCCTTCGAGAGTTCTAATCAATTCCCCGGTGTGCAGGCTCCAAACTTTAATAGTGTTGTCATCACTTCCACTCACAATAGTTTGCCCATCAGGGCTGATGGCGACGGAATTAACTGATCGTGAATGTCCTGCAAAAGTTCTGTTCAATACCCCGGTGTGCAGATTCCAGACTTTAATTGTTTTGTCGTAACCCCCACCCCCGCTGACAAGGGTTTGCCCATCCGGGCTAATGGCTATGGAACTAATTAAATCTGAATGTCCTGCAAAAGTTCCGATCGATTCCCCGGTTTCCATATTCCAAACTTCGAGGGTGTTCTGGCAATCTCCACTAACGAAAGTTTGCCCGTCCGGGCTGATGGCAACGCAATTAACCCCGTGTGAATTTCCTACAAGGGTTTTGCTCAATTCCCCTGTGTGTAGATTCCATACTTTGATGGTGTCCCAACCGCCACTCACCAGAGTTAGCCCATTCGGAGTGATGGCAATAGAATTAACCTGGTGTGAATGTCCTTCAAGAGTTCTGATCAATTCCCCAGTATCCAGATTCCAGATTTTGATGGTTTTGTAACTCCCACTCGCAATAGTTAGCCCATCCGGGCTGATGGCTGCGGAATTAACTGCATCTGAATGTCCTTCAAGAGTTCTGATCGATTCCCCTGTGTCCAGATTCCAGACTTTGATTGTTTTGTCCCTACTCGCACTCACAAGAGTTCCCCCATCTGGGCTGATGGCAACAGAATTAACTACGTCTGAATGTTCTCCAAAGGTTCTGATCAATTCCCTGGCTTGCAGATTCCATACTTTGATGGTTTGGTCGTAACCCCCACTCACAAGAGTTTGCCCATCTGTGCCGATCGTTACGGAATAAATTGAGCTTGAATGTCCTTCGAGAGTTCCGATCAATTCCCCGGTGTGCAGCTTCCAGATTTTGATAGTTTTGTCCCAACTCGCACTCACAAGAGTTTGCCCGTCCGGGCTGATGACGGCGCAATTAACGCTCATTGAATGTCCTGAAAGGGTTCTGGTTAATTCTCCCCTATGCAGATTCCAGACTTTGATAGTACGGTCTCCACTCCCACTCACAAGAGTTTGCCCATCCGGGCTGATGGCAACGGAATAAACTGAGTTTGAAGGTTCTGCAAACGTTCTGATTAATTTCCCGGTGTGCAGATTCCAGACTTTGATTGTTTTGTCCCTACTCGCACTCACCAAAGTTTGTCCATTCGGGCTGATGGCGACGGATGTAACCTCGTCTGAATGTCCTTCGAGAGTTCTGATCGATTCCCCTGTGTGCAGATTCCAGACTGTAATATTGTCCCCACTCCCACTCACAAGAGTTTGCCCATCTGTGCTGATGGCTACGGAATAATTTAAATCTCCTGCAAAAGTTCTGATTAATTCCCCAGTGTCCAGGTTCCAGACTTTAATATTGTCCCAACCCCCACTTACAAGAGTTTGCCCATCCGAGCTGATGGCAACGGAATAAACCGCGTGTGAATGTCCTTCAAGAGTTCTGATCGATTCCCCTGTGTCCAGATTCCAGACTTTAATTGTTGTGTCGTCACTTGCACTAACAATCGTTCGTCCATCAGGGCTGATAGCGACGGAATTAACCGAACTTGAATGCCAATCAAAATTACTTTTATACAAGCGCTCAAAAAGTCGCCAGGGATTGTACTCTTGTAAAATCTGTTTAACTCTCGGCTCTGTCCTTTCCCGCAATAGCCGATATGCAGCTCTTTGTACCTGGTCTGATTCATCCTGCAAAACCCGAATCACCAAATCTAAACCAGCTTCTCCATACTTGGGCGCATCTAAAACGGCAGCAATTCGTTGCTCGACAACTGCACTCGCCAAGCGCATCTTTACACCTTCGATGCCTCCCAAAACAGCGGCGTTAGTTGGCATTGGAGCCTCACTGCCAAGGACAGCATCGTATTCTCTAGCTTCATTAGGATTTTGTGTCATAGCACTTTTACCAGTTGACTATACAAAATTTGATTAAACTTAACTACTGTTTTTGAAGCTTTTAGCGCTCTTTCAACGATAACTTTTAACCAATTTAACAAATCACGGTATGCCGACCTTTTGACAGGCATCATCGTTATTCTAAAAGCTGGACTCGATCGGGAAACTTTGCCGCTAGTTTGCGATCGAACGTAATCACTTGAACTTCCTCCCGAATTGCCACCGCGACAAATAACGCATCATAAAACGAATGATTGGCCCCGACTGCTAGCTCCAAAGCAATCTCTCGAACCTGAGCGCTAGGGACAATCTTATCGATTAATGCCTCTGCATCGTCTAGCACCTCTAGCCCTGTTTCAATTGGCAACTGCCGAAACTGAATCCATTGCCATACCACATTACCCAACTCGGCAAATAGCGAATCGGGCACAATAATCTGCTCTGCTGTCTCTAAGGCTGCGATCGCCTGCTCGTGATGATTCTCCACCCGCAACAGCGCATAAGCGAACACCATTGTATCAATTACCATCAGGGTCGTCCTTGCTCTTTCCAGTCTTGCAGTTGGCTAGCCGTTTGCACCGGCAGAATGTCCCAACGCCGACGGATGCGATCGATCACCGCGCCCCGCTGCACATAACGGCTTTGTAGCAGATCGCGAATTTCCTGCTCCATCGAAACTCCCTTTTGTTCCGCAAGCCGTTTGATGCGATCGACCAATTGATCTGGCACATTGCGAATCGTAATTGTTGCCATATTGCCTCTAGTATCGAAAGGAATATTCATCATTATGCTAGCAAAGTGCTGTCATTGCCTTCCTGTTTCTTGGCAATTGCTGCGTTAAATTATATAAAGCTAACCTCAATTTTTCATAAAGCTATGGAATACTTGATTGCTGCGATCGTCCTCGGAATGCTAATTTGGGCTGGGATCGAGATTGTCCAAACAGTCCGCAACTGGGAACCGAATCAATCTGAGTTTAACAGGAAGATGCAAGCCGAAATGGGCCAGTACGAAGCTAATGGTTTTGTAGCTGACGGCGCGATCGACTCTGGGGCGAAAACAGTCGGACACGCACTCCACGCCAGCCACTGTGCCGCCGAAGCCGCGGGTTGCGAAACTGCTCCAAGTGCGATCGCCCATGCTGCTGAAAGCTTATCGCACCTGCTGCACCATTAAGCAGGGCGATCGGGTAAAAAACATCATAGTCTCTTGGCAGCTTTGGAAGGTTGATTAACAGTTAAAATGAAGTCCACTCCTAGCTGACTAAAGAATAAATGTGAAAATTCCCACTCAACTGCGACAATTTTCATCCCATTTGCTGTTAATTACCGCGCTAGATCAGATCCAGAAAACCTCAACCTTTTAAAAAGCTATG
This sequence comes from Microcoleus sp. PH2017_08_TRC_O_A, assembly GCF_020738665.1. NCBI lineage: Bacteria > Bacillati > Cyanobacteriota > Cyanophyceae > Oscillatoriales > Microcoleaceae > Microcoleus > Microcoleus sp. PH2017_08_TRC_O_A. Next base: position 48,063 of record NZ_JAEQCE010000033.1, on the reverse strand, counting down.
GAATATTTAATTGGTGCGATCGTCCTCGGAATGTTGATTTGGGCCGGTATCGATATTGTGCATACCATCCGCAACTGGGAACTCAATCGCTCCGAAATCAACCAAAAAATTCAAGCTGAAATGGTCAAAGAGACATATTGCTGTCAATTTTGGGATTCTGAATAAGCACATAAAGTATAAAGTATCGTTCTGACGTATAGCGGTTCTCACAAAGATTCGCGGACGTTGTTGGGAAGAGAGCCCTCTTGGTTTAAGCGGTTATATAAGCTGTCAGTTATACCTCATCTTTTTGAGAAAGGCTATACCATTTATTGGCTGGTGCGTCAGCTTCAAAATTGTTAGTTTTTGGCAAAAATAATGCGAACTGACGCACCCTACTGATTCGGGTACTTAATGAATGGAAAATTTAAATTTAAATTTTCCATTCATTTATCATTTTTACCCCTTAGCCTCAACCCAAACCGTCATCCCCTCAACCCTCAAACCTTTGCCGCGAGTGCCGCAATATTGACCGTTAGAACCAACAGGAGTATCACCCACATTTTGAATGTGAGCGGTGTAAAATACATCGTAATTATCAGCTTTCACCCCAGTCAGCCGTGCTGCAAATCCTTCAATGCGCTTGGCTTTACCCCGGAAACCGGCTAATTCCCCTTCCTCAATCCAAGCAGTATCCCCAACTCCTTCAACATGAGCCATGTACTGCAAATTTAAACCGGGAACCGGAGGCTCTATTTTAATTTGAAAACCTTCGACTCGGCGGCCTTGAGCTTTAGTACCGGCGTATTCTTTATCGCTAAAAGTGCGATCGCCAATTCCTTGAATGTGCGCCAACACTTTCAAACCCACAGGCGTCGCAACTTGAGAACTCGCAGACGGCGCAATCCAAACCTTGATCCCTTCTATTCTCAAACCTTTGCCGCGAGTGCCGCAATATTCGCCGTTGGAGGACACGTTGGTGTCGCCGATATTCTGAATGTGAGCAGTATAGAATACGTCATACTTATCAGCTTGCGGCCCGCTCAACCGCACGGCAAATCCTTCAATTCGTTTCGCTTGACCGCGAAAACCGGCTAATTCCCCTTCGCCAATCCAAGGGGTATCGCCAACACCTTCGACATGAGCCATATACTCGACTGTTAAGCCAGGAATTTGTGGCTCAATATTAATTTGAAATCCTTCAACGCGGAGGCCTTTACCTTTAGTGCCGGCGTATTCTTGAGCGCTAAAAGTGCGATCGCCAATTCCTTGAATGTGCGCCAACACTTTCAATCCCAAACCGCCCTCTACTGGCACTTGTTGAATCTCGCGAGGTGCCCCAAACACAATGTTGCCGAAACCGGTTGCTTGGAGGGATTTAGGTACTTCCACGCTAGGAACGATAATCACCTCGTGCATGGGCGCCGTCGTGGCGGGGGATTCCAAAATTTGGATTTGTGGTGCAACTGTAACTTGTTTCGGCGCCGCATTTCCCGAGGGGATGATAATAACTTCCGGTAGAGGTTCGGTGCTGATTTTTGGTTCGGTTGCTGCTTGAAATACGGGCTCGACTTTCGCAGGTGCTGCTTTTACCATCTGCGAAACGGTTAATTTGCCTCTGGAAATGGCGACGGCTATTTGTTTCCCAAAAGCGGCGCTGACTGTTTCTTCGAGGATCACCCACTGTTCGTCATCTAGTTTGTCTTGCTGCTCCACCAGGGCGAGCACTGCTGCAACTGGGTGTTTGCCGCCCACTAAGGATTCTGCGTCGGAATGCAGTTGAGTTGGGGCGGATTCGGAAATGGCGCGGTGAAGTTCCCGAGCTCTGCCATGAACTGATTGTAAGGGCGCGAAGTCGCTTTGTTCGCGGTGGGCGATCGCCAATACTCGATCGAGCACTTTCAAAGCTGCATCGCGAATTCCTGCTTTACCAGCGGAAGCTGTGGCTGTCTCGACTAAGTTTTGAATGTCTTTGAGGGAAGCAATTTCCCCTGGGGCGAGGGCGGATTTATTGAGTTCGAGTGCTTTTTTTTGGACTTCTGCAAAGTTTCGGCTGTAGGCGCTAATTTCTTGAAGTAAGCTGTCCGAGGGAGGAAAGCCCGAGTCTTGCAGTTGTTTGGCTGCTTGGGAGAGTCGATCGGCTAAATTAGCATAAGTTTCCGATAATCTGGCTATTTGTTGTAACAAATCTTTAAGTGGTGCTTCCATAGTCTTGCCGTAAATATTTAACTTGCTGATTATAGACGGTGAGAGCCTTCTGAAGGTAGAAGGTAGTAGTCATGAGTCATGAGTCATGAGTCATGAGTCATGAGTCATGAGTCATGAGTCATCAGTCATTAGTCAAAGGGAATAAGAAAAATGCTCCCCCCTCTCCCCCTCTCCCCCTCTCCCATCTCCCCCTCTCCCCTCTCCCCCGCGTGATCCATGTCACACCCGTGCAAACACTTAGTCACACTTTGCGAGTCCGGCTGTCACGGCCGGCCATTAAAAATGTCACACAAATTGAGCAATAGCCGTCACTGCGGAGTCAGTGAAAACCGTTGATACTGAGGCTATTCAACAAATAAAACTCCCAAGTGTTATGGTACTGATTCGCGATCTCGCCCAACAAGCTCTGAGCCTAGGTTATTTAAGTCTTGAAGCCGAAAATCAACTGCGGCGGATGTTAACCACCACAAAGTATGACCTGGAAGACTTAAATGCTTTTATGAATTTGCAACTAGCAGCCATGTCCGGCTTGGTAAAACAAGAGTCTCGCGAACTCAAACAATTTGAAATATTTGGCGAGACCGCCTCGGAAACTGCTTGTTGGTAATTATTTTGCTTTGGACACCTTGAATTTTAGTAAGGAACATTTCGATCGTGCTGATTCGTGAAGTTGTAAAACAAGCTATTGACGCTGGATATCTGAGTTTGGAAGCGGAAAATGAAATGCAGCATATTTTTTCCTCGTCAAAGTGTGATTTGGAAGATTTGAATGCTTTTATGAGCTTGCAGTTAGCTGCGATGGCGGGTCGCGTGCGGCAAGAGTCTTTGGAATTGATAAGTTTGCCCAATATTTATGGAAAAAATTAATCCTGTTTATTCAGTCTTTGGGCTGGATAGACAGTGATTATTATGCCTAAAAATTAACTAATATTATAAGTGGATTTTCCCCCTAATTTTTATTATAACGCAATACCGTTCACTTAAGGCAGATTCGCCCTAATCCCCCGATCGAAGCAGTGCAGTTTTATTGTAGGAAAAATAAATCTGAAACTACCGAAAGCATCGCTCAAAGGTCGGGTGGCATATTAGACGCAATTTTCATATTCATAAATAAAGGTACGTAGTTGGGCTTGAGCCTCCTTTATATATATATAAAGAGGGCTAAAGCCCAACTACATACCTAATTATAATGACAATAAAATATCAGACATTACACCCCTGAAATCTTTGACCAAACTAACTAATCTATGGCTAGATGATGATCTAATCGCAAATAAGACTTGTCCCCTCAAACCAGAGTCTATCTGTCTGTTTTAACGGCTGCAAAAAAGTACAGAGCCACGCGAGTTGGGCCCTCGACTATTTGGGACGACTTCGACGCTCCAATACTTTAATTACTGCTATATAAATCCTAGACAAGTCTAGTCATTACTTCTCGTTTCATCGGGGGCATCGGAGCGGCTATCCCTCAACGAGCTTTCAAGGTTAAGCCAACCTTGATATGTTCAGACTGGCATTCAGATCGCGATCGATAGATATGCCACACGAACAACAATCATACGTGCGTTTTTTAAGCGGCATATCTTGAATATTCCCACAACTAGAGCAAGTTTTAGAACTTGGGTACCACCGACTAATTATCATTAGTTCGGAACCAAATTTTCGACACTTATATTTTAGTTGTCGTCTGAATTCATGAAATCCACAGTCAGCAATTGCTTTAGCCAACCTATGATTAGCCATCATTCCTGCTATGTTTAGGTCTTCAATTACTACTTTCGCGTGGTTTTTGCTTAAATAAGTAGTAACGTGATGAAGAGTATTATTGCGGAGATTGGCAATTCGACTGTGTTGACGAGCCACTTTCATTCTCGCTTTAAATCGGCGATTGCTGCCTTTCTTTTTTCTAGATAGTTGTTTTTGCAGTCGCTTCAGTTTCGCAGCCTCTTGGTAGTAATACTTGGGATTTTCAAACACAACTCCTGTCGAAAGTGTAGCTAAAGTTTTCACGCCTAAATCTACACCAACAACTTCATATTGTTTGGCTATTACTTGCTGACTCTGCTCGTAAGCAAAAGATAAATACCAGTCATCAGCAATCCTAGAAATTGTTATTTTAGAAGTAGTAACATTTGGCAATCCTTCAAACGTCCGAATCCAGCCAATTGTAGGCAATTTAATCCTTACCCCGCCAACTCTCATCGGCTTGCCACCAGCATCAAGAGTGAAAGCATCGTGTTGAAACTTCTTTTTAAAATGGGGATAAGCACCCAGTCCTTTAAAGAAACGATCGAACGCATTACCTAATTGGTCGAAAGCATATTGAGTGATCTTTTGACAAATCCCTTTTTCTTTAATCCATTCCAGCTCTGGCTTGACGTAATTATTGAAAAACTTTTTGAGAATATATTTGTTGGGCTTTAATCCATCTTGGTACAAGTTTTGCCAAGTCGCCAAACCCCAATTGTAAGTAAAACGAGCTATTCCAGCGTGTTTACTCATCAATTGTTTTTCGGCACTTGTTAATTTTAACTTTGTCTTGATTGATAACAGCACAAGCATCAATTAAATAACTTTCTCAATAGTACGCTTTGTCGTCTAGGTTTGTCAAGTGTTTCTATTACCTTATTTGTCTAGCCTTTGTCAACCTCCCATCCAATAATTCCGCCAACAAACATGGCCAAGCACAACCTTAATAGTATGCCTAGCCAATTATCGGGAGACCACAAGTTTGCGATCGACAATGTTTTGCTGCAAATACTTAATCGGAAGATTTTAATATTACCGCAGCACGATGTCCGATCGCAATCTGACTGATAAATCTTCTTCCGGGCGAATCACGATCACGTCAACACTGCGCCGCCCCAACAATACTCCCGCTAATGCGCCGATGCCAGCGCCTCCCAATACTTCTTCAGTGGCAATTGCCTTGTCCCCGGTAATGCCTGCTAGGGCTGCTGCTGCTGCTGCGCCTAATGCTGCACCTTGCGCTACTGAACCTGTGCCGGCACCTTTTTGAACTCTTTCGGTTCTGGTAATAACTCCGGAATAGCCATCAATCCGATAGCGTTGGCGGCGGCTGACAATTAACTCTCTGGCAACAAATTGAGTACCCCTTTGATTGCCCCTTCTAACCGGTCGCAATTCCCCGACAATTTGGCTGCCTGCGGGGATTAATACTCTTCCTTGATCTGTGCGGATGTCTCGCGATACGGTTAAAGTTAAAGGTGCAGTTTCATCGCGGGTAACAACAATTTTTTCTTTTTCGTAGCTAACTGGAATTACACTGCCAGACGGAATTCGGATGCTATCATATTGTGAAATTCGTTGTTGAGCTTCTGCGGGAGTAGCTACCACCAGAGGCGCGCTGGTTGCAACTGTAATGCCTACTGCGAGGATTGCTGCTGTTGCTGAGCGCCATTTGTGAGAAGTAATCATATAATTTGTCTCCTTGGTTTTGTTTTGTTTTACTTAGGAATGTACTACTGCTAAATCTGTTTCGCGTTTCGGATTCATTTGATGTTTTAATGATGGCAGGTAGAGATTCTGCAAGTTGGGAAGATAAGGTAGATAATCAAGAATTTTTAATTTTGGCAAAATCTCGAAAATTGGCAAGGCTGGGGCGATCGGGAAGATAAGGAAGATAAAGGAGAGATTGGGATTCATCGTCCTTTTAGCAGTTAAGCTGAAATCCTAGCAGGAAGCGCCGGACGAGCTTAATTCTTGAGAGCGTTTAATGCTAACAACGCTGCACCGAAAGCTGGTTCGGATCGGGGCAAAATTACCTTAGCATTCGGGGCGATCGCGCTTATCGCACTTTCAAACCTACCCCGGAAATTAGCTTCTGAACCCCACACACCTCCGATCGTCACAATTTCAAATTCTTCTGTGGGGCTAAACAGCGCTGAAATAGCTGTTTTGGTGGAAAATGTTAATTCTGCCACAGCACGACTAATAATGCCGTCAGCGACGCGATCGCCCTCTGCTGCTGCTCGATCGACAATCGGCGCTAAAGCTGCAATTTCTGTCACTCCCCAACCGCGCCGGTAAACGACTTCTACCAATTCTTCCAGGTTATTTAGACCTAAATGCTGTTGAAATTTTTGGGCCAGCACGGTAAACTCCGAGCGTCCGTCATAGAACTTCAAAGCAGCTTGCAAACCGGCAACAGCGATGTCATATCCGCTACCTTCATCGCCTAAAATATATCCCCAACCGCCGACTCGTTTAGTTTTCCCTTGACGGTTTTGCCCGAAAACGATCGAACCAGTTCCAGCAATAACGGCGATACCGACTGGATTGCCGACACCGCCCACAAGTGCGATCGCGCAGTCGCTGCAAATTACGATATTTCTGGGCAAGAGCGATCGGGTTACTGGTAAAGTATTCGTCAACTGCAAGTTCTGCACTACAAATTGCACTATTTCAATATCTTTTGGACGCGCGACGCCTGCTAGTCCCAGACAAATTGCTTCTATGTTGAGATTGCTATTTGGCTCTATTTTAGCGGACAGAACTGCTCGTTCGATTGCCACTTCAATTGATTGTTTTGCTGTCTCGATTCCCTGCGTTTGATAATTTGAGGGCCCTGCTTCCCCCCGTCCCAAAACAACTCTGTTTTCGTCTATTAAGATGCAGATAGTTTTAGTTCCGCCGCCGTCGATGCCGAATACGTAACTCATGGATAATTTAGAGAATGAACCGCATAGCAAGCCCGACATACGCAGATATCTCTATTCTACGCTTGATATAATTAGATTAAATCGACAGGGCAATGCTAATAATAATTAAACCAAATAAAGCCAGCCAAACGACATTTCGCTGACACCAATTTTTGATTGATTGGGGCCAGCCACCACTGATATAACGGCTCGTCTGTGGTACCAGCGGCTCAGCTCGATCGTGATAAAGCGTGCATTCTTTGGCGAAGGGACGCTGCGGGTAGTTGCAGGTGTCGTCTTCGTGGTAAGTACAGGTAGCGCACAGAAATTCTGCGGATGCCGATCGATAGAGGGGGATACCCGGATGACCGAAAGCTTTGAGAGGGGTTTTGCAGTGGGTGCAGGCGATCGCTCGGGAGTCTACAGGTTGGTGACAGCGGGGACACTCAGGCATTGGATAGCAGGGTGATGGGGTAATTTTGTCGGGAGGCTTATTAGCGGGTTTTCCGAACGCCGATTGGCGGGTTAAACTCGCCAGCAGGCTGCTGGATGCTCCAAAATAGAAAGGTAGGTCAGTGCTGATGTAACTAAAATTGTACAAAGGGTTTCGCAGCGACCGCAGGCGACCTGAGCCGATCGGGTATTTTGGGGCAAACAGTAGGAAAAATCTATGGATAACAATAGCAACTTACTCAAACAACTGGTAATGCTGGGCATTGGTACTACATCCTTGGTGGCGGAGAAATTGCAGGAAGCCAGCGAGCAATGGGTCAAAGATGGCAAAATCAATCCCGAGCAAGCCAAAACCTTTGTCGATGACGTGACTGAACATCTCAAGTCCGAGCAGGGCAATTGGGATACGCAGTTGCAGCGCCAACTCCGGAATATGCTGCAAGATATGGGCGTTCCCCGACAGTCGGAAATGGATGAGTTGCGCGGCAGGCTCGATCGTCTCGAACGTCAGATGCGGGATCTAGAAAACCGTAACTGGCGCTAAGTGCGATCGCGCGCTCTCGCTGCGATCTTGTGATAAAATTGTCACCCGAACGCAGAAGGCTCAATCAGGCACTTATGAATGAAAGCAGAAGGTAGAATTACAAAGATTCTGACTTCATACTTTCTTTTGCCTTTAAAATTAACTGGCAGCCGCTATTTTTGGGCGGAAAAGTTCAGATAAAATTTTGTAGTTCTTGTTGTACTAGATGTCTTAGATATCTGAGATATCGCGGTTAAAAGTGTCAGGAGGATTAATTTTGCAAGGAATTCTGGTCAGCTTGGGCGTAATGCTGGTTTGCTTTGTGTTTTTGATAGTCGCTCAAATGAGCGGCTATGTACCTACAGCAGTTGCCTCCGAAGTGAATAGTCCTTTAACCGATGCTGCGCTTGAGATACTCTCAGCGAAGTCTTTCACTGAAGATAGCTTGCTAGTAGCTGATGCTAATTTACCAAAAGAACCAGCTACTATTGCTGGCAATAACATGACTGGAAATACAGAGAAAACTGAAAATACTGAGAAAACTGTTACCACAGGTTCAGGTCTGAAATATGTTGAATTGAAAGAAGGTAATGGGGCGACTCCAAAAATCGGTCAGACGGTTGTAGTGCACTACACTGGCACTTTGGAGGATGGCACGAAATTTGATAGTTCGCGCGATCGCAATTCTCCTTTTCAGTTCAAAATTGGCGTCGGTCAAGTAATTAAGGGTTGGGATGAAGGTGTCGGTACAATGAAAGTTGGAGAACGCCGCAAGTTGATTATTCCGCCTGAATTAGGTTATGGTGCTCGCGGTGCGGGCGGGGTGATTCCTCCTAATGCTACGCTGATTTTTGATGTGGAATTATTGAAAATCGCTGGCTAGGTAGCTTAACTTAACTAAGCGTAAAACTTTGACGGTGTGGAGAAACCCGGTTTTTTTAAGAAACCGGGTTTCTGTGTAAATCCTGGTTGATTTAAGTAAATTGACCTAATTAAACGTAAAATATCGATCGCGCTCAAGCTTGCTGTGTGTTCCTTCTTCCTTCTTCCTTCTTCCTTCTTCCTTCTTCCTTCTTCCTTCTTAAGAGCGCTTCGGAGATGCGAGATTGCGGAAGGAGGTATATTGAGCGTCAAATAATAGTTTGATGATTCCTGTGGGGCCGTTTCTGTGTTTGGTGATGATTACTTCGGCAATTCCGCGATCGGGCGAATCAGGGTTATAGTATTCATCACGGTAAAGCATAATTACTAAGTCGGCGTCTTGCTCGATCGAATTATGGGCATATAAACCTTGTGTGGCAAAGCTTTCAAGATTTTCGACTGTTATATCGTAAACCATTTCTTCACCACAAAAATCAATTTTCTTCACCTTATCCCAATAGATATCGCTAACAGCTAGCTTGCATATCTCTTCGGCATCCAAAATATTCCCTAACTGATGTGTGCGTTCTCGACCAATATCACATTTGTAATCCGTTGTGGCTGAATAACGCATACCCAAGCAATCTTGCATCTGTTTGATGGTTAAACCAAGGCGTTTTTGGGCAAGATTGACTTGAGTTCGCCAAAGTTCATTCGGAATTAAATCCCGATTTGTCTTCCCACATTCAGAATTATTGAGATATACTTTCACATCTTCTAAACTGGATTTTTTATAATTACCAACTGCACCGATTACATTCGCAAATATTTCTATATCTGACTTTCCTCCCAACCAAACTTGATATTGTGTACGTCCTTTTCCACCTTGAGAAACAACTCTGACAGCCGCATTGATGTTCAGTCTAAGCAACAGAGAACGGACTCCTCTGGCTAACTTCTCGCTACTAGAGGCATAATAAATAGCTGGATAAAGACATTTCTTCCCTTTAGCCGGTTTGATACAACCATCAGTTGCCCATAGGTGTCGAAGGAAAAGAGCGATCGATTCTTGGGGTTGGGTAAATACTAAACTGGGAATAAATTTTTCATGGGAACGTAAACCAAAGACTTCTAATTGTTCTAGCCATTTAGTAATCGGATTTTTAATATTGGGAGCGAGATGATAACTAGCAGGGAGATAAACTTGATACCAATCACGTTCGCGTTTGATACGGGAATTAATTTCATCACCAAATACTTCTGTAGCCAAATGTGCAACTAATTCAGCTAAATCTAATTCTCGCGTCGTGTACTGAATACTATGTCGGGGTAAAGTACAACCATCACCAATTAAATGTCCTAGTAAAGCTAATTCAGCATTACCCATCGTCTGCACTTCAGTACAAGGAATAGATCGAGGTATAGCAATCCGATCGCCTATTTTTAATTCATCTAAACGCTTCCAACCATCTGATGCAAAGAACTTATGATTGCCTGTTGCTTTAATTGAATTTCCCAAGCTAGTTGTCATCTCCCAGACTGGCTTTACCCCTGTACAAAAAGCATTAGTCACTATCGCTTTTTCCTGTTTCAGGGTATGTGAATTTAATCCCCAAACAGCAAAGCCAGATTTACCGACCAAATCGCGAATCGGGACTTCTAATCCACTATCAGCCATAGTAACTAAACTATCACCACTCAGACATCCACTTTCCCGTAAATCCGACATCATCGGCCGCTTATTTGTCCTGGCTTCCACACTTCGACTCAACTGAGACAAAGCAATAATCGGCACGTTGATCTCGCGGGCTAAACCTTTGAGACTTCTTGTAATTCGAGATAATTCTTGCACGCGGTTGTCGCTGCTACCTTCCATTAATTGCAGGTAATCTAGCAAGATTAATCCGAGAGATCCGCCTTGTTCTGCTTGGAGGCGGCGGACTTTGGAGCGAATCTCCATCACGGTAATATTAGGAGTATCATCAATAAACAGCGGTAGTTCTGATAAGTTACCAATGGCTGTACTGATGGGTTCCCATTCATTTTGACTGATTCTGCCCGATCGCAACCTATTACTTTCTATTTTGGCTTCACTGGACAGAATACGCTGCACTAGCTGTTCTTTCGACATTTCCAAGCTAAAAACGGCAACCGGTAATTTTTGCCCTCCGGCGGCGATGTGGTGCGCGATGTTGGTACAAAAGGCCGTATTGTGAACGCAGATATCATTAGCCACAAAATTGTGTGTCTCCGGGATAGTTAAGTCATAGACTTGCTTGTTTCCCATCGGTTCGATCGAAACTATTTCATCCCAGTAAACCTCGCTATCTGCCAGTTGTTTCAGCCACGAATTATTTAAAGCAGTTGCTAAAACCAAAAGTCTTTGCCTGGACAGCGCACGTTGACCAACGTGAATATTGGAATAACCTTTGATGCCTGCGCGTTTTGCTAAGGATGCCCAAGATTCGTTGCCTTTGGCTAATGCTATGTATTCCCAAACCTCGACAGGAATTAAATCACGGTTATTGTGAGATTTTTTGTTTTCTAGTGCTTCTTTAACTTTAAACAATGCTTCTTCTTTGCCAAAAATGCCAATCTCTGATATAAATATTTTGATAGATATAGCATCAGTAATATCTATAAACCAAGCTGGATTACGAGTATTTTTATATTTAACTAAACGTTTTTTGAGGGCGGCAATGATGCCAAATCTCAGCAGTAGATGCTGTACGTGTCTAGCTAGTCCTTCGCTGACAGAACAGTAGCCTAGTTGAGATTGACCGCTGGTAAGTAGGGTAGCCCAGCCGTCAGTGGAAAAGAGGCGGTTGAGGAAAAGGGCAATTTGCGATCGCTCCAATCTAAAAACTATGTCTGGTACTGTTTTCTGGTGAGCATTTTTTCCCATCAGACCTAATTCTTCTAACCAGTATCTCAGCGGGTTTTGATGCAAGGTATTAATAGCCTCCATTCCCGGGCCGGCTAGTTTTTTGGGAGCGACATCTAAAGTTTCACAGATGCGACTAAATAATTTTTGCTTTGGGAATGCCAATCCTAGCACCCAATCCGAGGCTAAATCGGGTGAAACCTTCAATATTTTAGCAAATTCTTTAACATACAAATGTTGTTCTTTAAGGACTTTTTGCAAATTCAGACCAAAGAAAGATATTTTGTCTTTGTAACTGTCTCGATCGCCCATGACGTAATATTCTGGTGCGCGTCTCCCTTGATCGTTGTATCGCAGCCTAAGACCTCCGAAGCTAGTAGCAGCCTTAGCAAAGTCTTCTAGTATAGCAGTATTTCCATTGGTGAAGTGCGGCGCGCTGCGTGTCAAACACCCATCGCCAATTAGATAAGCCAATAACTTAACTTCACAGTCACGAATGGTTTCTTTACCAAAAACATCCATCCTGCGGGGTACAGCAATTTTATCGCCTGCTTGTATTTCCCCCAACTGCCGCCAACCCTTAATTGTTAAAAATGGGTGTGTAATTGTAGTTTCTATAAAGCGTCCCAATCTGGTTGTGACGCGAAATACAGGCTTAATTCCATCATCTATAAAAGCAGATGGTCTAGTTAGATGAAACTTCCAATCTTTTCCTAAAGTTAGTAATTCAGCTTGACGTTTTTGATAGATTTCTTCAATGGTAGCAAGGCTTCCATCGCTTTGAAGCGTTATGGTAGAGCTTGCTTGGCATTTGCCCATTGCCGGCCTGGCAGCAACGATGATTAAATCCGATCGCTGAAAGCCGCCTGTCATGGCATCTAAATCATAAAAACCGCACGGAATACCGGGAAGCGTGAGGCCTTCATTGCGATTTTCTAAGTCTTGAAATGTTTGGTTTAGGGTTTCGCCGATCGATACTAAATCTTGTTGCGGGCGGTCTTGAGTGATGCCGAAAACTTCTTGTTCGGCACGGTCTAAGACTGTTTCTAGTGGCGCTGATGTCTCGTAACCTAATTGTACTATGTTGTTGCCCGCTTCGATCAATCGGCGCCGCTGATATTTGTCTTCGACTAAAGCTGCATATTGGTCGATGTTGACTGCTGAAACTGTGCGATCGACTAATTGTGCTAATTTAGTTAATCCTCCGACTTGTTCTAACTGGTTGCGATCCGTCAGCCAAGTCGTTACGGTCATTAAATCCGTCGGTTGACCTTGCAAAAATAGCCCTAATGCCGATCGATAAATGACTTGATGAGCGGTGATGGCAAAAAACTCTGGTCGCAAGATTTCAGAAATTCGGGAAATAGCTTCGGGGTCGATTAAAATCCCGCCCAAAATTGCTTCCTCTGCCTCTATATTTGTCGGCATCAAATCGCTCATTAGTCAATAGTTATTGGTTATTGGTTATTGGTTATTGGTTATTGGTTATTGGTTATTGGTTAGTGGTTATTGGTTAGTGGTTATTGGTTATTGGTTAGTGGTTAGTGGTTATTGGTTAGTGGTTAGTGGAAAAACAAATGACAATGCCCTATGCCCTATGCCCTATGCCCTATGCCCAATTCCCTATGCCCAATTCCCTATGCCCAATTCCCTATGCCCAATTCCCTATGCCCTATGCCCAATTCCCAATTCCCAATTCCCAATTCCCAATACCAAATTACATCGGGACAACTTGAACATCAACTTCGGCGGTAACTTCTGCGTGGAGTTTGATTTCAGCTTTGTATGTACCAGTGCCGCGAATTTCGGGCAGGGTGATGCCGCGCCGATCGACTTCTTGACTGGTAGAGTTGAAGATCAGCTCTGCTACTTCTTGGTTGGTGACTGTACCAAAAATCGCGTCTCCTTCGCCGACTTGCTTGGAGATGATGAAAGGCCCGGCTGCTTCCAGGGCGGTTTTGCGGACTTCGGCTTGCTGCTTGAGCTCTAGCTGGCGCAGTCTTTCTTCTTCTCTGCGGCGGGCTGCTTGCTTGAGAATGCCGGGAGTGGCTTTAAATCCCATTCCTTGGGGTACTAGGTAGTTGCGGGCGTAGCCTGGGGCTACTTCTACTACGTCGCCAGCTTTGCCGAGTTTGCTGACATCTTTGTTTAAAACTAATTGGACGCGCTTGGCCATGATCGTTGATTGTGGGGTTTTAACTGCAACTTTCTATAATAGCGAAGTTTGACGGGCGATCGCAAGGGAGAAGGAAGAGTTGGCAGTTGGCAGTTGGCAGTTGGCAGTTGGCAGTTGGCAGTTGGCAGTTGACAGGACTAAGAGTCCTTCTTAATCAGGTTCGTAGTAAGGACGAAGAGTCTTCTCCGATTTCTGCACCACCTTCGCTGTAGACGGATGAATGCACCAAAAATGATATCTCATCCTTATTCCGTGGGACTTCTGTCAACTGTCAACCGTCAACCCTTCGACGGATCTGACTGACAAGCTGTCAACTGTCAACTGTCAACTGTCAACTGACTGCGAACCTATTATGGGTTTTTTAGCTTTGGGCCGATCGCCCGCGCTACTGTAGCAACTAACTGGGTTGGATCGATCGGCTTAGATAAGTGCTTTTGAAATCCGGCTTGCAAAACTTGACGCTCGTTGGCTTCTCCAGCATAGGCTGTTAGGGCGATCGCCACTAGCCCCCGATACTCGGGCGCGAGCTGAGTGCGGATGTGACGGATCAGCATATACCCGTCCATCTCGGGCATTCCGATGTCGCTGACGATCAGATCCGGTGCAGTTTGGGCGATCGACAGCAGCACCTCAGCAGCAGATGACAGGGAAATCACCTCTGCACCCGCGTCCTCTAGCACGAAGGCGACAAAATCGCGCGAGTCCGGCTCATCATCTACTACCAAAATTCTCAATCCAGCGAGCGGCAAAGATGAAAGATTGGCACTCTCAGATGAATGACGTTCTGTCTCATCCTGCGTTCTAGAATCATCATTTAATAGCGGTAATCTCACCGTAAACGTCGCTCCTTGACCTTCTCCGGGGCTTTCTGCAAACACCCTTCCGCCGTGAAGTTCAATCAGTTGGCGGACGATCGCCAATCCCAATCCCAAACCGCCAAATTTGCGAGTTGTGGCGCCGTCTTCTTGTCGGAAATGCTCGAAAACATAGGGCAAGAAATCGGGAATAATCCCTTTACCCGTGTCTGAAACTTGAATTTGAACTTCGTGTGCGATTTGCGCTAATTTAACTTCTACTCGACCGCCTTCGGGCGTGAATTTCACCGCGTTAGATAACAAGTTCCACACAATTTGCTGCAAGCGACCTGTATCGCCGACAACGAGTCCGATATCTGGATTTAAGATTGTTTGAATTTGAATCTTTTTAGCTTCGGCTGCTAGTTGCACGGTTTCCAAAGCAGACAAGATAATGGTGCCGACATTCACCGGAGCAACATTCAATCTGAGTTTTCCTTGCAGAATCCGAGACACGTCGAGCAAGTCTTCGATTAATTGAGATTGCAGTCGGGCGTTGCGTTCGATCGTCTCGAAGGCTTGGGCGGTTTTAGCCGCGCTCAGTTTGCCGCCGAGCAGCAGTTGCGACCAGCCTAAAATCGGATTTAAGGGCGATCGCAACTCGTGAGAAAGCACCGCCAAAAACTCGTCTTTAATCCGGTTAGCTCGTTCGGCTTCCGCGCGCGCCGTTTGTTCCAATTGCAGAACCATATCGCGCTCGGTTTCCACTTGTTTGCGCTCTGTAATGTCGATCGCAGAACCGATATAACCCTCAAATTGTCCGCTGTCGGTAAATCTGGGAGCCGCCGCATCCAGCGCCCAAGAATATCCGCCATCTTTGCGCCCCAAGCGAAATTCCATGCTGTAATGTTCCTGGCGTTCGTTGGCCCTCAAAAATCCGTTAAGGGCGTATTCTCGGTCTTCTGGATGCACCGCGTTTATCCAACCAAATCCCAAACCTGTTTCCTCAGTTTGACCTGTGAATTCATACCAGTTGTCGCTCAAGAAAGTGCAGTAGCCTGTAGAGTCTGTTACCCAGACCATAAATGGAGCGTTGTTAGCCATATAGCGGAATCGCTGTTCGCTCTCTTGCAGCGCGGCTTCTGATTGTTTGCGTTCTGTGATATCCCGACAGACAATCACTCCGCCTGTGATTTCTCTGCTGGTATCAACTACCGGATAACCGCTGATACTGATCCAGCGATCTTCGCAATCTTGGTGGCGGACAAATATCGCTACATCATTGACATATTCACCTTTGATTGCTCTGGTTAGAGGTAGTTCCTCCTCGGGGAAAAGGGTTTTTTGGTCTGGCAAAAATAGTCCGTAGGTGCTCGACCATTCCTGAGAGGATTTTTCATTGGTTAGCTGACCGAATATTCTCACGGCGGCGCGGTTAAACAGCACAAACTCCCCTTGTTGGTTGGCGAGAATCAAACCGTCACCAATGCTGTCTATAATTACTTGGAGTAACTTCGTTTTTTCTTGCAGTGCGACTTCGGCTCGCTTGCGTTTTGTGATGTCGTTGGAGATGCCAATCAAGCCGATTACTTCTCCGGCTTCGTTGCGGTAGGGAGCTTTCATTCCCAGAAAAGTCCGAACGCCATCGGGAGATTCTTCGACGATTTCTGTTTGACCGGATTCCATAATCCGCCGATCGTTTTCCGAGACTGTGGCTCCCAGTTCTGCTACTGCGTATAAATCGCGATCGCGCCGGCCAATTACTTCAGCAGCAGGTTTTCCCAGCGCCTCCAGGGTGGCTGGATTGGCATAAATAATACATCCTTGTCGATCTTTAACAAAAATTGGCGTGGGCGCTGACTCGTTAATTACGTTCAAAATTGCATTTTTTTGCCGCAGTTCTTCTTCTGTGCGTTTGCGATCGCCAATATCGCTCCAATAAGCCGTAAGTCCATCGGCTGCTGGATAGACGCTGACTTCTATATACCTTTGAAGCGACGGCGAAAACTCTTCAAACTTGACAGAAACTTGCTCGGAAACGACTCGATGAAATTCTTGATACAGCCTTGAGTTGGATTCTGCTTCGGCGGGGAATATCTCCCAGATCGATCGACCTAACAAGTCGTTTCTCGATCGCACCAGAAGTTTTTCAGCAGTGGCATTAACGTAGGTATAGCGCCATTGTGCATCGATCGCGATAAAGGCATCGGTAATACTTTCGATAATATTGCTGACTTGCTGGTTTGCCAATTGCAGCGCGAGTTCAGCGTTTTTGCGATCGGTGATTACTTCGGAAAAAATCATGATCCCGCCAATCTCACCGCTGTTGGTTCGCCAAGGGTGAATTTCCCAGCGCACCCAGTCTATCGAACCATCAGCGCGGGGAAACGGATCTTCTGGACACATTTCGACTGCTCCCGCCAGACAGCGCTGGTGGATTTGTCTCCAACGATCGGACAATTCTGGAAATATCTCGTAGTGCGATCGACCTACAATGTTTTGAGCGCCCAGCCCGTAACTTTCCAGCCAGCGATCGCTCACCAGCATATACCGCATCTGGCGGTCAAACATCGCCACCCCCGCAGGCGAATGTTTGACGAACAGCCGCAGTTGCTCTGACTGTTCCCGCAGGCGATTTTCCGCCTGTTTGCGATCGCTGATGTCTTTGAAAAGTATGGCGACTTTGCGGCTCTGGGGCTCGCTCGTGCGGAACGCTGAAACCTCAAACCAGCGGTTCATGGCTTCGGAGCCGTGTTCAAAGCTCGCTGGTTCGCCTGTCAGCGCAACTTTGCCGTAGATCTCGAACCAATAATTTTCGAGTTCTGGAACGAGCTGCCGCGCAGTTTTGCCCGCAGCTTGTACGAGTCCGGTTTGTTTCTCAAAGGCCGGATTGATTTCCAAAAAGCGGTAATCGATCGGCTTTTGGTTGTCGTCAAACAGTATTTGGATGACGCAAAAGCCTTCGTCTAGGGACTCAAACAAAGTGCGGTAGCGTTCCTCAGAGTCGCGCAAAGCTGCCTCCGCTCGTTTGCGATCGCTAATATCCACAAACGCCGAGACACAGCCGCAGACTGCGCCCTGTGCGTCAAATAACGGCACCGCATTCATCAACCAATCAAACGTCGCCCCATCCGATCGCACCATTTGAAATTCCGCATCTCGCAATTCGGCACCCGAAGCCGCCGCCCGCTGCATTGGGTGCTCTTCTGGCGGGATTTCCTGGCCGTTGCTAAGCAGTCTGAAGGGAAGGAGTGCGGCTTCGTCTCCGCTTGCAGAAACATTGGCATCCGGCCGCACTGTTAGCATCGACTGAGCAAACCTGTTAGTGCGAATTACATTACACTCTGGATCGTGGGCGATCGCGATCCCGACGGGTACAGCATCAAATATTGATTGCAGTTCGTTAACTCTGCGCTGTAGTTCCTGGTTGAGCCGTTGAATTTCTTTTTTGCGAGCTTTGCGATCGGTAATTTCGTGCACCATCACATTCACGCCCAGCACGCGATCGTCCTGGGCTTTCAGCGGATAGAGACTCAACAGCCAACTACGTTCTACTCCCGGCTGCGCTGAGTTTTCCCCGTGAATTTCGAGCTGTTCGACGGGAACTTTAGTGGCTATAACTTCTCGGTAAAGCGGCTCTAAATCATCAGCTTGTTGCGGCAAGATTTCGCGCAATGTTTTACCGATGTGGGCGGCGGCGGGAACTCCGTTAATTTCTGCGAGGCGCGAGTTGATGCGGACAAATCGCAAGTCGGTATCGATAAAGCAAAGTCCGATCGGCGCGCTAGCATAAATTGCCTCGATTTCTGCTAGTTGTTGGTGCGCCGTTTGCCCTTGTTTAATAAAAGCAGCCCGATCGGCTTTCTGCTCGGTAACATCTTGAAAATAAACGGCAATTCCCGATGCGATCGGATAAGCTCGTACCGCATACCAAGCATTGAGCGGCCCATAAAAAGATTCAAAACTAACTGTAACTTGCTCTGTGGCGCAGCGGCGAAATTCCTGATCGAACAAACTGCCCGCAGACTCGGGAAACTCTTCCCAAACGGTGTTGCCGATCAAATCTTTCGAGAGTCGATTTATCCACCGCGCCGCTTGAGAATTAACGTAGGTAAACCGCCAGTTTCGATCCAAAGCAAAGAACCCGTCGGAAATACTTTCGAGGGTGTCTGACTGTTGTTGGGCGGGCGCGTCACCGACGAATCTTGGCCCAGGTTGACCGATTTCTATAAAGGTGGTAACTACGGCGTAGGGAGTCGATCGATCTCCCTGAAATAAAGGTTGAGAATTGATCTTCAACCAAATCAATTCTCCCTGTGGTTGATAGAAGCCCATGATGACATTTGAGCAGGGTTTCCCGGTTTGCAGCGCCACCATAGACGGGTGCATCTCCCCAGGAAAATCCGAGCCATCTTCACGCAGAGTCTGCCACGGACAGTTGATGGAAGTGTTTCCCTGCATTTGTTCTGCTGTCATCCCCAACAGTTTCTCGGCGCGAGAATTGCACGCCTGAATGCTGCCGTCTGCCAATTGCAGAACCATCCCTACATCTGTTTGCAAAGCTGCACTCGGGTTGAGTGCTTTGTTAGAATCCTCTGAAACAGAGGAGTCTATTTTCGCTTGGGGTTCAGTATTGCCTAGATTTTTCATCTTTTAACAAAGATCGTTTTACTTGTGGCAAAGCTAATCGTACTCATCAATTATATATAAGGAAATAATCACAAAAACTTTTGATGCAAACAGGCTGACAATTCAAACCTCAGAGAGATGTCGATCGTTCTGCTGGAATTTCAATATCTCGACAATTTATTTTATACCAGAGCTCCACGCCTTGACCAGTTGTGTAAGCAAAGGCGAGAGGCAATTTTCTGGCTGTGGCAAATGAGCGATCGGTCTCATCATTATTCAACGTTTCTGTAGATTGCGATCGCCTGCTGTTGCTTGTTTTCGAGGGCGATCCGATCGCACTTGCGCGCAGGTAACGAAAAACCCAATTGCTTTAACTAAACCCGATCGCAAATTTTGGCAAGGCTATCTTGGTGTTAACGGTAAATGGCGATCGCATTTACCCAATATAGCGGTCTATTTTTCCTCCAGTGCCACGGCTCTTCTGATGTTTAGACCGATCGCCTTTTACTTTGGTTCGTGCCCCCAACTTAACCCAATACAGACATTTATAGCCCTTCTCAAAAAGATGAGGTACGCATGGGCATAGGGCATATGTCATAGCTCACTTTTTTGAGAAGGGCTATACCAGAAAGAATTGGTTGAAAGCCTCTCCTTTTTAAAGAAAAATTAAAATCAGACGATTCATTACTCCAAGACCCTTCCTTCTTTTGTCAACTGTCAATTGTCAACTGTCAACTGTCAACTGTCAACTGTCAAAATCGGTCTTTCATCCCGCGCAATCGAGCGAAGGTTTGCACTGAATCTTGACTGTTGGCGACTGACTGAAGACTAGGAAAATCCCAGCGCAAAAAGGGGTTTGTGCTTTTCTCGATGCCGATCGATGATGGTATTGTAGGTTGCGATCGGCTGCGAGCTTCTTTAACTGCTGCCAAGCGCTGCTGTAACTCAGGATTGTCGGGATCTACACTAATGGCAAATTGCAAGTTTGTCAGCGTGTATTCGTGGGCGCACCAAACTCTGGTATTGTCGGGCAAGTTTCGCAATTGTTCGAGGGAAGCTAGCATTTGGGCGGGAGTGCCTTCTTTGAGTCTGCCACAGCCTCCAGCAAACAAAGTGTCTCCACAGAACAATTCGCCCGTTTCCCCTGGGTTGCTGGGCGGGAAATAGTAGGCTATGTGGGCTTTTGTGTGGCCGGGCACGAAGAAAATTTCGGCGGTTCGATCGCCAAATTCAACGCGATCGCCCTGATGTAAAAATACTTGCTGTCCGGGAATTCTGCCTCGGTCTTCGGCGCCGCCGTAAACTGTAATTTGGGGAAAGCGATCGATCAGTTGCTGGTTGCCGCCTACGTGATCGCGATCGTGGTGCGTGTTGAAAATTGCGATTAATTCGGCTTTGAGCGATCGCACTTGCTGCAAGACCGGTTCTGCTTGCGCTGGATCGACCACTGCTACTGTATGGCGATCGGGGTCGTACAGCAAGAAAATGTAATTGTCCGACAGTACCGGAATCCGATAGACCTGCATAGAAAACAGCCTCTCTAGAAAAAATATTATACAATTAAAATATTGTGAGCGTGTTCCGAAGGCATAATGCAGAATTCTATAATCAGCGCATCTATCTTTGGAAGTAAAACTCTGATACATTGTTTCTGCTGTTCCACAAATTGCTTTGCAGTCTGGTACAGACGATTTTTAGGTCGAGAACTCCCAGCAGCTTTAAATATTCTGACATAAATGCGATCGAATAAATGCGAACATCTCAAAACAAATCCAACTTAACAATTTCTCAAATGGTCGATCGGATTGTCACGTCTGGCAAAATCTCTCGCCGGGAACATTTAGTTTTGACTTCTACGATCCTATCTGATGATAAAATTTCAGAGGAGGATCGATATCAAATCAATCGGATATTTGATTACATCCAAATTGGTCGCCTCAAGTTCATCGATTGAGCTGGTAAATTCACAAGATAATCCACAGTTGCAGTTAACGCCGATCCCCCCTAACCCCCCTTAAAAAAGGGGGGGACAAGAGAATTCTCACAGCCTCCTTAAAAATGGGGGGGACAAGAGAATTCTCACAAACCTTAAAAATGAGGGGACAAGAGAATTCTCAAAGCCCTCTTAAAAATCGGGGGACAAGAGAATTCTCACAGCCTCCTTAAAAAAGGGGGGGACAAGAGAATTCTCTTTCGTCCCCCTTCTTAAGGGGGATGCGAGGGGGATCTCCGGGGCATAAACAGGCTTAACCCAACCGTATTGCAATCTCATCGACAGTTACAGCTACAAAACAACCCAGAATAATATGAGTACAGAAAAACCAACAATTTTGGTAACAGGCGGAGCTGGATATATTGGCTCTCACGCAGTATTAGCGCTGAAAAATGCCGGTTACGGTGTAGTGATTTTAGATAATTTAGTTTACGGCCACCGAGATATAGTAGAGCAGGTTTTGCAAGTAGGGTTAGTAGTTGGTGATACAAACGATCGCGCACTTCTCGACAACTTGTTCGCCACCCACAACATTGCAGGGGTAATGCACTTTTCTGCTTACGCTTACGTCGGCGAATCTGTTACCGATCCAGCTAAATATTACCGGAACAACGTCATCGGCACGATTACACTTTTGGAAGCGATGATTGCTGCTGGGATTAAGAAATTGGTGTTTTCTTCTACTTGCGCGACTTACGGCGTACCGCAGAAAATCCCCCTCACCGAAGACCACCCGCAAAATCCGATCAATCCCTACGGTGCTACTAAGTTAATGGTAGAAAGGATCTTGTCAGACTTTGACGCGGCGTACAATTTTAAGTCTGTTTGTTTTCGCTATTTTAACGCCGCTGGAGCCGATCCGAACGGGTTGTTAGGAGAAGATCACAAGCCCGAAACTCACCTGATCCCGTTGGTGTTGTTCGCTGCTTTGGGAAAACGAGATTCGATCGCAATTTTCGGCACCGATTACGATACTCCTGACGGTACTTGCATTCGCGATTACATTCACGTTAACGATTTAGCCTCGGCTCACATTTTAGGACTAGAATATTTGCTAAATGACGGCAAATCAGATTTCTTTAATTTGGGGAACGGCGGCGGGTTTTCCGTAAAAGAGGTGATTGAAACAGCCCGCCAAGTGACGGGAAAAGAGATTAAGGCTGTCGAGTGCGATCGGCGTCCGGGAGACCCGCCTAGTTTGGTTGGCAGCAGCAAAAAGGCGATCGAAACCTTAGGTTGGTCTCCAGAATATCCCGACATTAAGGATATTGTAACTCACGCTTGGCAGTGGCACCAAAAACGTCATCACCCTTAGTCTGTAGGGTGCGCGCCGCGCACCTTACCTTAACCAAAATAGCGACTATGTTGATAATATCTGCTAAATCGGGACAACTAGGCAACAGACTGCTGCTTTTTGCCAATTTCATAGCTTGGGCGATCGAGCATAATTGCACTGTCCTCAATCCAGCTTTTGAAGAATATGCAGAATTCTTTGTAGACACGAACAAAGATTTATTGTGCTGTTATCCTCCTCCATATTTTACCGTATCAGGTAACAGATTTATCAGAAATCAATATTTTAAACTCATCAATAATTTAAGCAATAAAAATATCTTTAAAACGCAAGAAATTACCAGAGAAAAGCCGTTTAATTGGATAAATTATCGGGATATTCAAGCAATAAAAAATAGTTCAATTGTTTGTTTTAAAGGCTGGTTATTTCGAGATGGCTGGTTTGTAGAAGATTTGCCAAAGTTGTATAAGTACGCCGATGAGATTAGATCCTACTTTACACCATTACAACAATATAAAATCAATGTAGATAGTTTGATATTGAATGTAAAAAATAACGCAGATACGATCGTTGGAGTTCACATCCGTCAAGGGGATTATGCTCAGCACCAAAAGGGGAGATACTTTTACACAACTGAGCAATACTTAGAAGTGATGAATTCAATAGTCAAACTATTTGAAAGTAACAAAATCAAGTTTTTGATTTGCTCTAATATTCAGCAAAATCCTAAGTTATTTGATGATTTTAACTGCGTTTTTGCTAACGGTCATTTAATCGAAGATATCTATGCTTTGGCTGAGTGCGACTATATTGTCGGGCCGCCTAGTAGTTATACTATGTGGGCTTCTTTTTATGGCGAAAAACCTCTTTATATGCTCAAAAATATCAATAAAGTAATTAACTTGAAAGATTTTGTGCATTTTTATGAATGGGAAGGAATTTTTAATTATCGAGATAACTGGAACGAGAGTTTTTGGGAGTGGACGCACTAATGAAACTAGCAACTAAGGGATTTATCACTATTTTAACAGGTCTTTACTCTTTCCAAGATTGCGTTCATTTTCTGGCGTCCGTCAGGAAATTTCACCAGGAACCAATTATTATTTTAATAGATAGAGTACCTCGAATTTTATATCCTTTACTTCAGGTGTTTGGAAATGTCATATTGCAAAGAGCACCCTCTCACGAAAATCCTGTTTTAGCGTCGCGCCAAGCCAAGCTGTCTTTGTACGGGGAATCTCTGTTTGAGAAAACTATTTATATGGATTGCGATATTTGTTTGCTGTCGCCAATAGATGAGGTTTTCGGCTATCTTGATGAGGTAGATTTGTTGGTGACAGAAGATGTGCAGCCTGCGATTGCGAAAGCGAGCAATTTATTAAGAGTCAAGCAAGATATTCTGTCAACTTTGCAGTCTGTGGGATTGCCACTAAACAAAAATACCATTCAATACAATGGCGGATTTATTGCTTTTACGAAAAGCAGTACAAATCAGGAATTGTTCGCGGAATTTAAGAAATATTTCGAGATAGTAGTGGCGCATCAAAATGTGCTACTTTTGAAAGACCAGGGTGCTTTTGCTGCTGCTATTGAATCTGTGAAACCGCAAATGAGAACATTGTCCCCTGTGTACAACTATTTGGATAAGTGGAAAGATGCTTATGCGATCGACAAACCGATAAAAGTCATGCACTGCACCTACCCCTACCGCCCGCAGTACGCAAAGAACGTCACGCGATCGCTTTTTACTCGAATAGTCGATCGCACCGCTAAAATATTTTTACCAAATCAAATTAACAATCCCTGGCGCTTAAAATAAACTTGACCAACTTACTACTCTAGGCCGTGCAACATTATACCAAAGAATTATATCAATACTTACAAACAACCTCCTACGAATCAGCCATAGAAATTATCCCTATCCTTTGGGAATTCGTGCAGCCCAAACGAGTAATTGATGTCGGTTGCGGTACGGGGACTTGGCTGTCCGCATTCCAAGAATTCGGCGTTGAAGATTTTTTAGGAATAGACGGTGATTGGGTAGATATCAAAATGCTAGAAATCCCTGAAAACAAGTTTTTAGCATTAGATTTAACCCAACCTTTGCGCGTCCAACAACAATTTGATTTAGTTGTTTCTCTAGAAGTAGCAGAACACTTGCCCCCAGAGTGTGCCCGAGTATTTATAGAGTCTTTAGTGAAGCTTGGCCCAGTGATTTTATTCTCTGCCGCAGTACCATTTCAAGGGGGAACAAATCACGTTAACGAACAGTGGCCAGACTATTGGGCGAAACTCTTTCAAGAGCAAGGATATGTGGCGATTGACTGCATGAGACATAAAATATGGCAAAATGAGCGAGTTAAATGGTACTACGCCCAGAATATACTTATATTTGCGAATCGGGAATATTTAACAACAAATCCAGTCTTGCAAAAAGAGGCAGCGAGAACTAACATTTTTCAGCTTTCCTTAATTCATCCGCAGCTTTACTTGCGAACGGCATCAGCAGCTACCAAATTAAGACAAGAAATCAAAGATATTTTAGCCTTAAAAGATCCAAGGATTTCACTGAAAAAAATATTTTTTGCTTTGCTACCCTTGACAAAAGATCGTTTAAGCAGGAAAATAAAGCAACTTTTTTAATAAAAAATTACCAAGTGAAAGTTTCATTAGTGGTGAGCGATTTGTCTGGAGGAGGTGCAATTCGTGCTTTTCTACTAGCTCAAGTCCTAATCGAGCTTAAATGTGATGTAGAAGTTGTGGGATTTCAGTTTGGTAAGGAATTGTATGCTATTCCTCCGACAGGCATCCCCGTATGTGCGATACCGGGGAAAAACTATCCAGGGTTTTTGATGGATGTTCAAAAATTATTGAAAAAAATCGATGGGGATATTATTTATGCAGTGAAACCTAAGCCTACAAGTTTTGGTTTATCGCTGCTCAAAAAACTCGATACTCGCCGCCCTCTCATTTTAGACATTGATGACTGGGAACTTAGCTGGTTCGGCGGTGACGAATGGAAATATCGCCCTTCTTTTAAGCAACTTTATCGAGATATTTTTAAACACAATGGTCAATTGCGAGAACCGGATCATCCGCTATATGTCAAGTGGATGGAAGGTTTAGTTTCCCGTGCTGATGCTGTCACCGTTGATACAGAGTTTTTAAAACAGCGTTTTGGTGGTGTATATTTGCCTAATGGTAAGGATACTGAAATGTTTGACCCTGTTAAATACAATCCTGAATTGAGCAGAGAGCGTTACGGCTTGTCGGGCTATAGAGTTCTGATGTTTCCCGGGGCGCCGCGTGCTCACAAAGGTGTTGAGGATGTTTTGATGGCCCTCGAACAGTTAAATGAGCCCGATTTAAAATTAGCGATCGTCGGCGGAAGTCCTTATGATGATTATGATGATAGACTTATGCAACAATGGGGTCGTTGGGTTGTTAAACTGCCAAAATTTCCTGTGGAAACGATGCCGGAAGTTGTAGCGGCTGCTCACGTTGTCGTTGTTCCTCAGCGAGACACTCTGACAGCGGTGGCTCAGTTTCCGCTCAAGCTGACAGATGGCATGGCAATGGCTAAGCCTGTTTTGTCTACGCGCGTGGGAGATATTCCTACAATTTTAGGCGGAACTGGTTATTTAGTCGAACCTAGTTCTCCCGATCAAATTTCCCAAAAAATTAAATGGATATTTCAAAATTTTACAGCCGCCAATTTCCAAGGAATGAAAGCTCGGGAAAGATGCGTGAAAAAATATAGTATTCAAGCAATGGCACCGATACTTTCAGATATAATTGCAGGTAGCTATAGGTGAAATTGAAGCGACTGAATGGAGGAAGAAAAACTGGCTGTAATTAAAGAATATTTTGAGATGCCGTACTGTTTAGCTGGGAATGCTTCATGTCTGCCAATAAGCTACTCCTAAAATTTGCGAGACGATATCCGGGCAGGATTGTGTTAACTGTGATGCTGGGCTTTGCTGGGGCTTTATTCAGCGGTATCAGCACTACTCTGATTGTACCAGTGCTTTTAATTTTTTTGGGGGAAGCTATCGAGCTGCGCGGCGCTCCACCTCTCATTAAAAGTTTGATGTATCCCTTTGAGGGAATGCCGGAAAATCAGCGTTTAATGTTGATGACCGGGGCGATTGTTCTGGCAATTATATTAAAAAATCTTGCTAGCTATATTAATACTTTAGTCGCCACTTCTCTGACGCGCTCTCTGACTTTTGATTTGCGAGAAGCAGGTTTGCGGTTGTTGTTAGAAGTAGATTTAGATTTTTATTCTAAAACTAAAGTCGGGGATTTGATTAATAGATTGGGCGGAGAGATTGGCCGGACTGCGAGTGCAGTTGGTACGGCAATTGGAATGTTTACTACCTCAGTCACTGTTTTGGTGTTTCTGGGTTTGCTGCTTTCTATATCGTGGAAGTTGACGTTGACATCTACGCTTTTGTTGGGATTGGTTGCTTGCACAAATCAATATATTATTAACCGTTCTAAGCATTTTGGTCTCGTGCTTTCTGAAATGTCGAAAGATTATTCGGTGAGGGTGCTGGAAACCATGACTGGGATTCGGCTAGTTAAGTCAACGGGTAACGAAGAAAGGGAGTATCAGCGGATTAAGCATTTAATTCAAAGGCGAGAACACGCGGATTTTCAGGCTCAGGTAAATTATGCGGCGATTGCCCCAATTAACGAAGTTGTTAATTTGATCGTGATAATTTTGATTGTATTTATCGGTCGTACAATATTTGCTAATGAAATTGAGTCTATTTCAACTGTTCTGCTGACCTATTTATTGGTACTTTTTAGGTTAATTCCTTTGATTTCTCAGTTGAATAGCGGGCGGAGTCAATTTGCTAATACGTCAGCTAGCGTAGAAGTAGTTGATGATTTTTTGAGCTGCGATGAGAAGCCTTTTATGCTGAACGGTTCTGTGCCATACACTCATTTGCGATCGGGAATTAGTTTTAATAAAATATCTTTTAGTTATCCGAATCACAAAAATTTAGTTCTTCAAGGAATTGATTTATTTCTACCTTACGGCACTACTTTGGCTTTGGTAGGAACTTCGGGTTCTGGGAAGTCAACTTTGGCAGATTTACTGCCGAGATTTTACGATCCTACTGAAGGTAGTATCTCGATAGATGGTAGAGATTTGCGCGAATTTGAGCTAAAAAGTCTCAGAAAGGCGATGGGTATTGTTAGCCAAGATACGTTTTTGTTTAATGCTTCGGTGCGCGAAAATATTGCTTACGCTAGGCCCGATGCGACGGAGGCTGAAATTGTGGAAGCGGCGCAGGGGGCGAATGCTTATGAGTTTATTGAACGGTTGTCGGAGGGGTTGGATACTCAAATTGGCGATCGCGGTGTGATATTATCGGGAGGGCAGCGTCAGAGGATTTCGATTGCTAGGGCTTTGCTGCAAAACCCGGAAATCTTGATTTTAGATGAGGCAACGAGTTCGCTGGATACGGTTTCGGAAAGATACGTGCAATCGGCGATCGAGAAACTGAGTTGCGATCGCACAACCTTAGTCATCGCCCACCGCCTCTCCACAGTCCAAAAAGCCGACAAAATCGCCGTGATCGATCGCGGACAAGTCGTAGAAATCGGTTCTCACGAAGAATTGCTAGCCAAAGGAGGTTACTACACTCGCTTGTATTCAATGCAATTTGCGGAAGAAACCGCCCGCGATGAAGCTTTGATTAGAGGTTCTTACGAAATTCGCACTCGCCTGACTCCGATGATAGCTTACCTGAAGTTGCTAGTAGATGAAATGGTTGATTCTCCCGAAGAAAGAGATGAGTTAATCAGAGAATCATATCACTCGGCTGCTAATATTTTCAAAACTTTGGAATTTATAGAAAATACTATTAAACGTCAAGCAACAAAATAGTTATTGGTTATTAGTTATTTGTTATTAGAATAGTAGTGCGAGCGTCTCGCTCGCGATCCAGCCGCGAGGGAGACGCTCGCACTGAATCCAGTTTACCAATATACCAATTACCAATTACCAATTACCATTACCAATTCCAATGTCGAAATACTATGTATTTTTCACCAGAAATATCTTGCCACAACCGAATGTAGCCAGCTTAGTTCAAGTTGCACACTCAGCAAATGCCGCAGCAAATCTCGGTTATCCAGCAGTTTTGGTATATATCCGTAAAGGATGGAAGGCTTTTAATCCAGTTGATTGGTTTCATCCTTTTCAACCGAGAAAACCCGATGCAAAACTTGCTCAAATATACAATATTCAAGAGCAATTAAAAATAGCATACTTACCGATGCCGTGGCCGATCGACCTTTTGAACAGCAAGTGGACAAGTTCCAGTACAATAGTCTCAAAATACTACTTGCCAATTCACCTGCTGAAATCGACTAAAATTGTTCATACTCGCGACTGGAACTTTGTTAAAGCTGCCATTAAACACGGGATTCCTGCTATCTACGAACAACACCACCACGAAGATAAGAAATTTGAGCCGGAGGTTGTTAATAATCCTCTCTTTCAAATTGCTGTAACTGTTGCAGATACTGTGCGATACAGCATGATTCAAAATGGGATGCCAGCGGAAAAAGTCATTATGCTGCACAATGGTTTTAACCAGTTGTTTCTGGCGAGACAAACAGACGCAGCGGAGAATTGGCGGCAGCGATTATTAGCAGGTGGAAGGCAATATTTAGCGGTGTATGCGGGTGGGCTGTACCCGTTTAAGGGTGTGGATATGCTGGTGGATGTGGCGCGGGTGTTGCCGGAAGTTCAATTTGCGATCGCCGGTGGGGATTCATCCCAAGTAACAGCTTACCAGCAGTTAGCCAAAGACAAGCAAGTTAACAACATCAATTTTCTCGGCTACCTGCCTCAAAATCAACTAGCCAGCTTGCTGCAAGCCGCCGATGTTTTGACTCACCCTCACTGTCAGACAGAGGCCGCGACATTCACATCTCCTTTGAAGTTCTTTGATTATATGGCATCGGGAACTCCTATTGTTGCCACAGAGATTACATCTTTAATGGAATTCAAATCTGGAAATATAGCTGCCATTTGGTGCGAACCTGATAACCCGCACAAGTTCGCGCAAAGCATTCGAGATAGTTTAGCAAAATATCCGAGGAGAAGCGAAGGTTATTCACAAACATTGAGTTTTGTCAAGCAGTTTTCGTGGGAAAATAGGATCGAGAGGATTTTGAGTTATGTGGATGAAGAAGTGCGATCGTAAATTATTCATTAGTTTTGTATAATTTTGAATTACCTATTCCTAGCCCCGGCGGTTGAAACCGCGGCTACATAAACAAAGTCCGCCTCCGCGGACTAAGAGAGAAATGAACCCAATAATTATCAGTGCAATCACCACCTATCCAGGCATGAATCAAAGCGACTGGCTGTGGCAACAAACCCCCCACAACTTCGGCAAATGGGGCAACATTCAAATGCTCGCCAACCACCCGGAACCAGATTTTTTGCTCATGTATCAATTTGACTTTCCCCGGCAGCCGAAACAGCAGTTATGGCTCGACAAAATACGCCATTACAAGCATCCAACACCAGAAAATGACATTCGAGAAAAATTCCGAAATGTCCCCAAAGAACGGATTATTTATTTAATCCGAGAACCGCCTTTAGCAGAAGTAATTGAGATTACCAAAGCCAACTACGAACAAGCAAAACTTTATTGCGGTTACGTTTCCGGGCCGGATGATTTTGCGCCCAATCCCAATTATATGCCCGCGATTTGGTATCACTCAAACTCGTTTCGAGAATTGAATGAAATGCCACCACCAACTAAAACTAAATCCTGTTCTTGGATAACTTCGGGCGTTAGTCGCACAGCCAACCACCGACGCAGATTAGATTTTATCAATTTGCTGCAAGAAGCAGAATTAGATTTTGACCTTTACGGGCGAAACTTGCCAAGTTGGGCGCAGGGAAACGGCACGGTTAATAATAAATGGCACGCTGTCGCACCTTATTATTACAATTTGGCTGTGGAGAATTATGCCGAAAATGATTGGTATGTCAGCGAAAAACTTTGGGATGCTTTGTTAGCTTGGAATTTGCCGATTTATTACGGCGGTTCGGCGGCGGATAAGTTGTTGCCGGCGGGAAGTTTTTTGCGGCTTCCCAGTTTGGATGAGAAGGGAGTAGAATTTATTAAAGAGGTGATTGCTACGCCGGATTGTTGGCATGAAGCGAGGGATAAAATTGCTGAAGCTAGGCAAATCATTCTCCACGAATTGAACTTGCTCAATTGGCTGTCTAATTTTGCATCTTAGGAAATAGCGCAATGACAGAAAATCAAAATCAACCCAGAGAATACGATGCCGTCAAGGGCGGTGAATCTCAAGTGCCATTAAGTGCGGCTGTTTTAGGTGGGATTTCCGGCGTTAAGAGTCGTTTGGCTTCACCGATTGTCGAGGTAAAAATTGTTGCACTGTCTGAAGCAATCAAATATGGAGACGCAGGTTTAGATTTAATCATTGGGGCACTGCAAGATGAATCAATGGCGGTGAAGTTGGCAGCCTCTTCGCTACTGAAGGATAGAGATGAACCAAATCTAAAAGAGGAGTTACAAAAATATTTGCTTACCTTTGAGTTTGGTGTGATAACAGTTGATGTTGAAGGAAGAGAAAACAGTCGTCGCCGTCATTATGCTCGCTTCTTCCACGAAGACTTAGGGAATGGAGTTGTGCTGGAAATGGTATCGATTCCCGGAGGCACTTTTATGATGGGTTCGCCAGCAACAGAAAAAGGTAGAAATGACAATGAAAGTCCGCAGCATCAAGTAACAGTATCCACTTTTTGTGCAGGAAAATACCCCATCACTCAAGCACAGTGGCAAACAGTGATGGGAAATAAACCATCGTGGTTTAAAGGTGCCAAACTTCCTGTAGAAACTGTATCGTGGCAAGATGCCGTCGAATTCTGTGCTAAATTATCGCAAACAACCGGGAAAAAATATCGCCTCTTGAGTGAAGCAGAATGGGAATATGCCTGTCGTGCCGGAACAACTACACCTTTCTATCTTGGCGAAACCATTACATTCAATTTAGGTAATTACAACGGAAACGAACCATTCCATTCTGCACAATCGCGAGTTAACCGCGACCGAACAACTAATGTCGGAAGTTTTCATCCGAATGCCTTTGGACTCTACGATATGCACGGAAATGTCTGCGAATGGTGCAGCGATAGGCGACACAATAACTACAGCGACGCGCCCTCTGACGGGAGTTCCTGGGAAACCGGTACAGATGATTACCGAGTTCTGCGTGGCGGTTCTTGGGGCTATTCTGCGGGCTATGGTCGTAGCAGCAATCGTTATGGGTTTTTAGGAGGTCTTGGGAGCAAATACTGGGGTTTTCGCGTAGCCTGTTCTTTGGATCTTCCTATTTTCTAGCCTTCCCGCGAGGACTGAAGTCCTTACTACAAACAACTTTTTTAAGGACAATCGACCTGACATCATATTAATTGGTTCCCCGGCTCTGCCTGGGAACTGATATTTAGATGCTCTGCCTCGCTAATTTCTCAACAAGATATGAATGGAATTTGCACCCTAGCCAACGATACAGTTTACGATCAACTAATTGCCTTACTCAACAGTATTGAAGTTATCTTAGGCTCAAATATTCCTGTCTGCATTTATCCTTTCGACGAGCAGATAGAACAAATCAAAGCAGAAATTATTAACCGTCCCAACGTGTTTATATATGAAGATAGCGCCTCAATTCAGCGGTGGGATGAATTCATGGAAGCAGCCGCACCAGAGCGTTTGAACCGCAAAAAATTCCGGCTTTACGGCGCGCACCGCCGCTTTTGTGCTTTCGACGGCCCGTTTGCCAAGTTTATCTATCTGGATGCGGATACTTTGGTGATGAATTCTCTTGATGCGGTTTTTGATAAATTAGATAAATATGATTTTGTGGTTTATGATTTTCAATTTCGCGACCCAACTAAAGTATATAACATTCAGTCGCCAAAACTGCTGGAAGTTTTTGAGCAAAATCGGCTCGACTCGGAAATATTTTGTTCTGGATTTTACGCCAGCAAGCAAGGAGTTTTTGACCGTGATACTAGAGAATGGCTGTTAGGTAAACTGCTATCTGGGGAGGCGGAAATTCTCTATGCAGGTGCGGGAGAACAGCCGTTGCTCAATTATATGGTGATGAAAACGGGGATGAACAGCTATAATTTTGGTTGCAGTCTCCCGGATGATGAAAAAACTGGTTGCAGTGTCACTTCCCCACATTTTCAAACCCGAGATAACATTTTGTACGACAAGGGAAATCGCCTGACTTACCTTCATTATATTGGGGTGCAGCCGGATTTAATTCGGAGAGTTTGTGCTGGCGAAAATATTGAGTTTCCCTACCGCGATTTGTTTCTACATTACCGCTATCTCCGCGAACCCTCGAAGCGGCCGGTTTTTAGGGAACCGCTAAAGTCTTATGCTGATATTTCTGCGCCGAGTTTGCTAGAAAGAGTCTTGAGAAGGTTGAGGATAAATTTATGAGTCGCGGTATTTATATTGTTGCTAATGATAAGGTGATGGAAAGTGCGATCGCCCTTTTAGCCAGCATACGCCTGTACAATTGTCAAGTACCAGTTTTTTTAATCCCGTTTGACGACAATTATCTGCAAGTCGCTGCCGCCCTCAGCAGCCTCTATGGTGTGCAATTGTACCCAAATCTGGGGTTTGTGGAACAGTTTACCAGGGAAATTGGCCAAATATTCGATCGCAACTTTCTAGCCCTTCCCAACAAAATGCGGAAACTCTGCGCCTGGTTTGGCCCCCTCGACGAATTTCTGTACATCGATACCGACATCATCGTCTTTGAAGACATCGCAGCCAACCTCAACAAACTCTCAGAAGTAGACTTTTTTTGCTGCGACTATCACCACCTCAACGAAAAACTGCGAAATATATTTTCACCCATTGTCAAAGAACAAAATATCTTTACCGACTCACAGCTTCAAGATGTATTCAACAGCGGTTTTTGGGCTTCCCGAAAAGGCACGATTGCAGAATCGCAAATGTATGAAATTTTGCGGGAATGTTCGCAACATCGAGAATATTTTGACTTTACTCAAAATGTCACAGACCAGCCTATACTAAATTATATGATTCTCAAGTTAATTTTCAAACGCTGGAATCTTGTTAAAGATTCAGCAGCAGAACCTGGAAGCTGGGCTGGTTCTACACATTTTCAGGAAATAGATTATGTGCTTTATGACAAAGGCAAAAGATTAAAATATATTCACTGGGCTGGAATACCAATTAAATCCGGTACTCCTTATTGGAAACTTTGGCGATATTATCGTTATTTGGATGAAAGAAAACCAAATTTAATGCAAAAAATCCTTCAGCCTTTCAGTAGATGAGGATAAACTGATATGTTATATTATTATCAACAAGCTTTGAGGAACAGGCAAGATGCCTGTTCCACAATTCATAACCTGTTCCACAATTCATAAATTTTATTGTGGTTTTGACTTTAAACAAGCTTTGAGGAACAGGCAAGATGCCTGTTCCACAATTCATAAATTTTATTGTGCTTTTAACTTTAAACAAGCTTTGAGGAACAGGCAAGATGCCTGTTCCACAGTCAATCATTTTTATTGTGGTGTGGGCATCTTGCCCGCACCTAAACAGTTACTTATTAACAACTATGACTGATGGTATTTATATTCTAGGCAATGATGTGGTTTTTGATCACTTAGTCGCTTTATTGAATAGTCTCGAAGTTAATGGGGCGAAAACTATTCCTGTTTGCATCATTCCCTACGATGATAACTTGCAAAAAGTTCGAGTAGAAATTGCCTCGCGAAGCAATGTTACTCTATTTGACAATGCCGATTCCATCCAATTTTGGGAAGACTTCGCGACTGTAGTTTGGACATCTCACCAAAAAGCTCAAAAAGTTTGGCAAGCTAAAGGTTGGGCGCCAGTTCACTGTTTGGGAATGCACCGAAAATTTTGCTGTTTTGATGGCCCTTTTGACAAGTTTGTCTATTTTGATGCCGACACTCTGTTAATGGGTTCTCTGGATTATATTTATCAAAAACTTGATGAATTTGATTGGGTAGCTAACGATTTTCAATACAAATCTGACCTCAATTATGTCTTTGATTTATCATCAGAAAAACTCGCAGCATTTTTTGAGATTGAAAAACTGGAATCTCAGATTTTTTGTGCTGGTTGGTTTGCTGCAAAAAAAGGTATTTTAAATCGCAATAACTTAGCCGAACTTTTAGATAAATTGACTTCAGGAGAAGCAGAAATTTTGTCTTTGCGGGGAACTGACCAACCTTTATTTAACTATTTAGTCGCCCGCAGCGCTATCTCTTTTTATAATTTTGCTTATCATCAACCTGCACTGATAACGGGAAATCATTGGTCTTCTCAATTTGATGTGATAGATTATGTTTTATACGACAAAGGACGGCGGCTGACTTATTTGCATTACATGAGTATTTCGGCTGCAAAATTTACTCGATTGTGTGCGGGCGAAGATGTTGAGATTCCTTACCGCGATGTATTTCTGCACTACCGCTATTTGAATTCGCCGGAAACACGACCAAAACTCGCGCCTCCCAATTTGTTACTGCGCTTGCAGAGGAATTTCAAAAGTTGGGGTATTCAAAGGGTTAATAATGTTCTATTTAAGTTGCGGATTTTAATAAAGAAGGACTAAAGTCCTTACTACGAACCAACCCTCTTCGTTGTAAAAGAGGGTTGATGTTTAACTATGGTTCTTCAAAAAAAGAATCCAAGTCTAAGGCTTGGGAACCTCCGCGTTGTAGTTCAATTAAAACTTTGGCTAGTTGAGTCCAAACTAGCCATGCTGTTAGTAGTGTCAGGGGCAGGGCTAGAACGTAGGACAGTAATTTGGGGAAGCCGAATATCTCCATTCCTGAAGCTAAAAATACGCAAATTCCGCCGGCCATTCCCAAAAAAGGCAACTGCAATTGTAGACCTTTTAGGTTGGACAAAGTACGGCTAGAACGATTTTTAGACCAGAGTTGTACGGCTTGTTTGAGAGTTGCTTCAAAGGCTAAGCCTGATGCCATACCTGCTATTAATCCAGCAGTCATTAAAAAATAGGGAGGTTCTGGAAAGTAATACACGAATAATTCTTTTGGGGTAATGGGAAAATTGGGAATTGGGGATGGGGAATTGGGAATTGGGAATTGGGAATTGGGAATTGGGAATTGGGAATTGGCAAAAGTAGAATTATTTTTCTTCCTTCTTCCTTCTTCCTTCTTCCTTCTTCCTTCTTCCCTCTTGCTTCTTCCTTCTAATTAAAATCGATTCAGCGCGGCTGTTCCTGCTGTGGAGAACTCTGTCAAAGCGCCTAAAGCAACGTTGAACAAGCGACTTGGTTGCAGGTCTTCTTTGACTAAGTTCCAGAGGCTGCCAACTTCTTCGGTGTGAAT
Organism: Microcoleus sp. PH2017_08_TRC_O_A; assembly: GCF_020738665.1. NCBI lineage: Bacteria > Bacillati > Cyanobacteriota > Cyanophyceae > Oscillatoriales > Microcoleaceae > Microcoleus > Microcoleus sp. PH2017_08_TRC_O_A. Next base: position 12,164 of record NZ_JAEQCE010000033.1, on the reverse strand, counting down.
TCGATCGTCCTCAATCAAGGCTAACATTACCTGGCGTCTCAAAAACGACCCTTCCTCTGACAGCAAAAATTGCAAGCCGAGTTGGGCTGTGGGTAGCAGGTCGAAACTGCGATCGGATCTGGCGATCGCAATCATCTCCTCTAATCTATTCCACTGGAATTTGCCATCTTTGAATAATACCTCAATCAGGCGACGGCGCAATGCCGGAGATTCTCCGTTTAACAAACGTCGGGCTACATAGGGATAGGCTACCTCAACTATCTTGAAATCTGGATTGAGGCTAAGGGCTAAACCTTCTTCTGTGACGAGAGACCGAATAATTAAGGCAAATTTGGCGGGGACTCGGAAAGGATAGTCGTACATCAACTCCGAAAACTCGTCTGTAATCGTCTTGAAGTTAAAGTCTCCTACCTTTTCGCCGACGATATCGCCGAGGACAGATTCCAGCGCCGGGACGATCGGCATAATATCTGTATCTGGTGTCAAAAACCCAAGTTTTACAAAATCCTGGGCTAACTCTAAATAATCTTTGTTGATCAAGTGAACGACAGAATCAACCAAAGTTTCTTTAGTTGTTTCTTCCATCTGATCCATCATCCCAAAATCGATGTAAGCCATGCGGCCGTCCGCTAAGGCAAACAGATTTCCTGGATGGGGGTCTGCGTGAAAAAAACCGTGTTCCAGTAACTGCCGCAAACCGCTGCGAACTCCGATTTCAATTAAGCTATTAGTGTCTAAACCGGCGGCTTTGACACTTGCCATATCTGTCAGTTTGATACCGTCAATCCATTCGAGAGTGAGAACGCATTTTGCAGTATAGCGCCAGTAAATGCTCGGAACTTTTACGGTCGGGTCGTCGGCAAAATTGGTCGCAAATTTTTCGGCGTTGCGGCCTTCGTTGATATAGTCAATTTCCTCGAATAATTTAATACCGAATTCATCGACTATTAAACAGAGGTCGTGACCGAGATTTAGTGGCAACAACGGGCCCAACCATCCAGCAGCCCAGCGCATTAAGTAAAGGTCAAGGCTCAAGATTGGTAGCAAATTCGGTCGCTGAACTTTGACTGCTACTTCTTCTCCGGTGATTAAACGGGCTTTATAAACTTGACCGAGACTGGCGGCGGCGACTGGTTCGGGGGAGATTTCGCTGTAAGTTTCGCTGATTTTGCGATCGAGTTCTGCTTCAATAATCTGGAAAGCCCGCACCGAATCAAAGGGCGGCAATTGATCCTGAAGTTTGATTAATTCTATGAGAAAGTCTTTGCGGATTAAGTCTGGTCTAGTAGACAGGGCTTGACCGACTTTAATGAAAGTGGGGCCTAAGCGAGTGAGTATTAGTCGCAGATGGGCGGCGCGTTCCGGCTGGTGGGCGGCAACTTCGTGCTGCCAACTGTCCCACAACATCCCGAGTACGAAGCCTGCAAATGACCAAATAACGGTTATTGCTCGCCAAATTGCTTTCCAAGGACGGTTGCGGTAATATTGGGCGATCGCCTGTGGATCGTAGCGTCTAGCCTGAGTGAATTGATACTGAGGCACTCGTTTATTTTCCTCTTGTTTTATGAAAATTGCAGCTTAAATTGAGATTGGGCATCGGGCATCGGGCATAAAAGCATCGGGCATCGGGCATCGGGCATCGGGCATCGGGCATCGGAAGTCGAAAGTTAAAACCTTCTTCCTTCTTCCTTCTTCCTTCTTCCTTCTTCCTTCTTCCTTCTTCATCATTGACCGATCGCAAATTTTAGGCGAGCGGAAAATGCACCCGTTGAAGGCGGATTGCCAGCCTAAATTTGTTTCTTTTCATTAAATATAGTACTTGACACAGCAAGCACTCTTACGGACTACTCCCCAAGCGTAAATTCGCGTGTGTCCCACGCTATTTGATTTTTATTTGCTCTTACCGTGTGGATTTGGTTTTTACCCTTGACGGTTAAAGATTTTGAGATCCCGGAGTAGGACGTTCAACCTGTTTCCTCACGTTCTCACGGTCAGCAACCTACGAATACTATAGCAGAAAGCCGTCAAGCGAAGGACGGGGTTTTAAACCCAAATTTCTGATAAAAGTACAAGTGATCAGTCAAAACACTTAATATATTTTCCTGACCGCTGCACCAGTACGACACTGCAACCCTACAATTCCTCTATTCTCAGCTATTTCTTTCGATCGGGCGATCGCACAAAAGCCAGTAAATCCTATCCGCCCTTGGTCAAACAATCTTTCAGCCCGTAAATTGCCCTCTCCTGTTGATCCCTCGAAAGTTCCGGGAACATCGGCAAAGACAAGACTTCGCGACAAACTTGCTCAGCTACAGGCAACTGACCGGCTTGATAGCCCAAAGATTTGTAAACAGGTTGCAGGTGCAAAGGTAACGGATAGTAAACCATCGAACCGATGCCGGATTCCTGCAACTTAGTCCGCATCGAGTCGCGGAAATTACCAGAAGGATTTGGCGCGCCTTCTGGACTTGTCAGCCGGATTGTGTCTTGACTTGTCAAGCGAATTGTATATTGATTCCAAACAGGCTTGGCTGCTGGCAATTCCTTGGGGACAGCAACTCCGGGCACGCGGGAAAGAAATTCGCTATAAACGGCTGCTTTCTCGCGCCGTTGGGAGTTCCAACTGTCGAGATACCGCAACTTAATGCTGAGAATCACCGCTTGCAGGGCATCCAGACGGCTGTTGTAGCCTATTTCCTCGTAAAAATACCTAGAAGACTGTCCGTGCTCCTTAAGCATACGCATGGAAGCTGCCAGGGCGCGATCGTTTGTTGTCACCGCGCCGCCGTCACCGCAAGCGCCTAAATTTTTGGTCGGATAAAAGCTGAAGCAGCCCACATGGCCGATGCTGCCGACTTTTCTAGACTCCCACTCGGCCCCGACAGACTGGGCGCAATCTTCGATGACGGCTAAGTTATGCTTGGTGGCAATTTCCATCAACCGAGTCATGTCTGTGGGTTGTCCGAAAATGTGAACCGGCATAATTGCCTTGGTTTTGTCGGTAATTGCCGCTTCCAAAAGTTCGACATCCAGATTAAAAGTCCCGCTGTCAATATCGACAAATACGGGAGTTGCACCCACAGCGCTAATTGTTTCAGCGGAAGCGAAGAAGGTAAAAGGAGTGGTAATTACTTCGTCGCCGGGGCCGATTTTGAGAGCTCGCAGGGCCAAAATCAGGGCATCCGTGCCCGAGTTGCAGCCAACGCAGTCGGAAACGCCTGTGTAGTTGGCAAACTCTTGCTCAAAACTCTTGACGGCGGGGCCGCCGATGTAGCCGCCAGAGGCGAGCACTTTTTGTACCGCAGCGCCGATTTCGTCGCCAATCTGGGCGTACTGCTGGGTTAAATCGAGGGGGGGAACGTTATTCACTCTTGACACCACAAATTGCAACCATTATCAAAGCAAATTCTTACAGCAAAACTGTTTCTCAGAAACCTTTATTCAAATATCTTATAGTTGGACGGGCAAACAATCACTTTATCGAAAGGGAGCGCGGATGTTAATTCTGCTAGATTTTACTGATTTGGGTTGGGCTTTGGGGATGGTGGCGATCGCGATCGGGCTTTCGGCGTGGCAGGGATTGGGGTTGGAAGGGGCTCTGGCGATCGCGGCAGGGCGCACCTTGATCCAGCTAATCGGAGTCGGCTACGTGCTCGCCGTGGTGTTTGCGCCGGAGGGGAAAAATCCGTGGCTGGTGTTAGTAGTGTTAGGAATCATGCTGACAACGGCTAGCGTGGTGGCCAGCAACCGGATTAGCAAAAAAATCAAGCACTTGCTGCCGTTAGTTGTGGGTTCGATATCGATCGGTACGGCGTTTACTCTCGCCTATACACACTTGCTAATTTTGCAACCTGATCCCTGGTACGAACCGCAGTATTTGATTCCCCTAGCGGGGATGATTTTGGGCAATGCGATGAACTCAGGGGCGATCGCTGGTGAAAGACTTGTGAGTACAGTTAACAGCAGCCAATTAGAAATAGAAACCCATTTAAGTTTAGGATCGACTCCGCAGCAAGCAGTAAAACAGTACCGCAAAGATGCGATCAAAGCTGGATTAATCCCCACATTAAACACAATGACAGTCGTAGGTATCGTAACATTACCGGGAATGATGACGGGTCAAATGTTGAGCGGTGTCAGTCCTTTGGATGCAGCATCTTACCAAATTTTGATTATGTTTGTGTTGGCGCTAGCAACTTTAATAGCAACTCTGTTGTTGACTGAGGGATTGTGCCGGAGTTTTTTTAATCAAGATGCACAATTAATCAAATGGTAAGGTTCGTAGTGAGGACTTCAGTCCGCATTCATGAAGGACTAAAGTCCTCACTATGAACCAATTTTATTGCGTGCGCCACAAAATAACTCATTTTCGATATAATGGTAATAAGGTTTGTAGTGAGGACTTCAGTCCTCTGAATTTGATGCGGACTAAAATCCTCACTACGAACAAATTTGATTGGAGACTTCGTCATGATTCAAACTGCAACTAAACCAGTAACCTTTGAAGAATTTCTGGACTGGAAACCTGAAAACGGACGTTACGAACTGCACAATGGAGAGATTGTTGAAATGTCACAGCCATTAGGAGACCATGAAGAAGTTATCGGTTTTTTAGCCTCCGAATTAACTGCTGAGTTTAGAAAAGAAAAACGTCCATACTTCATCCCCGGAAAAGCATTAATTAAGCCACCAGAAAACGAATCAGCTTATTCGCCGGATATTCTGATATTAAATCGCCCCAACTTAACATCAGAACCTTTGTGGAAAAATTTTTCAACCGTAACTCAAGGAGCATCAATTCCGCTGGTTGTTGAAGTCGTTAGCACGAATTGGCAAGATGACTACATAAAAAAGGTAGGTGAATACGAACTAATCGGCATTCCCGAATATTGGATTGTGGATTATCTCGGTTTGGGCGGCCGTCGATTTATTGGGAATCCCAAGCAACCGACTATTTCGATTTATCGGTTGATTGATGGCGAGTATGAAGTTAGTCAATTTCGGGGAGATGATAGGATTGAGTCGCCAACTTTTCCAGAGTTGAAGTTGACGGCACAACAGATTTTTCAAGCGGGATTGAGTGAAGGATAAAATTGCTGGAAATAACGATATCGGGTAGGGACACGGCAATGCCGTGTCCTCTATTTCATCGCCGTGTTGTCTATTTCAACCGCCCGCTGATATAACCGATGAGGCTAGACCAATTTCTAGGCTTTGCGCTTGATTAAAACGCTAATAAATTGTCCCGGCTTTGGGCCTCGCTGCAACTTACTCCAATCGCCGACGGTGGCGAATCCCAGCCTGTACAAGGTGTGGATGGTTTCTAATACGGTTTTCTGGGAACCGACAACCGTTATCTGCACGATTTCCTGTTCGGATACTGCACAGCCGTCATTTGGCTGCACGGAAGAGTTATCGTCAGGCACGAATTCCTGTGACATAATTATGGTCTCCTGGTTTTTGGTTGTTTTCTGGGAGGAAAACCCAAAAACCCAGCCGCCCCGCATACTAACAAAAGGCAGGGCGGCGACAGAGAATGCTAAGATTCTCGATCAGCCTCCAGACTGCTCATCTCAGTTTGGCGGTTAGCTGTCCGTTGCTGCTGGTTACAGCTTCGGACAGTGCAACTAGATTTTCGGGCGATCGTGGCTGCTTCATCTTCGAGCAAAGCAACCTTAATTTCACAGCGTAGCGGCTTCTGGGGCCGCCGTCAATACATTTAAGATTTTAGATTTTCGTCCCACAACTCGGACACTGCTGCACCATCAGCTTTTAATGCTCCATCTTTACGATGACCTAAATATCTGGGAGGACGGAATCCTAAGCTTTGTTGGAAATTATCTATAATTTGATTAATATTTTTCCAGCAAGAATTCTCTGTGCCAGCTTCTAAACCACTCCATTGATATAGATGTTGCAGCATCTCAGGGTCTAACCAGTCAATTTTTTGCACTAAAGTGCGATCGGCTAATTTAGTAGCGGTTCGTGCGTCTGCACTACTTTCGACAATCACTACAAACTCAATCATTAATTTCTCCTGCAACCACCCAATCTTCTCCCTCCGCATCCCAGAATTCTCCGGTGGTTAAAGTTTGTTTTGCCCATTCTACATCAGGATGTTCATCTAATCTTTTGCAACGAGTCACACCGGAGTTATTGTTACTTAATACATGAACTTGAGACGGAGTAAGTTCATCCACAATGTAGGGAGAATGGGTGGAAAAAATAATTTGCAGGTTGTTGTTTTGTTGAATAATTTCTTTAAAAACAGCGATTAATTCTCGTTGTGCTTTTGGGTGGAGTCCCTGTTCGACATCATCTAGTAACACTAAATTAGGTTGAGTTGGATTTATCAAAACAGTCAGTAATCCGAGGGCGAGCATTGTTCCTTCGCTAATCGCATGGGCTGGAATGCGTTTACCAGTATTCATGTCTAGGACAACTTCTTGCCCTGTCATTTCCTGACTTTCTTCGTAGGAGATAGATTTGCCATCGACTTCGATTAAGCGTTGGCGATTTACCATAACCTTGGCTCGTTTTACGCCTACTTCGCGTACACCTGGTACAATCCGTTTCAACATTTCTTGTAAAGATTGAAACTTATCTGGAGCTTCGTCACGAAGATAGTCTAAGGTAGGTGCTAAGCCTGAACCATCGAACTCAACTCGCGGAATGATTGCATCGCTGTAAGCTGCTTTAGCAAGATTAGTAGCTACTAGCTTAAGATGAACTGAGTATCTCAAAGATTCAGGAATTGGCTCTTTCGTAGTGATTAAGGAAGTTTTAGACATTACTTTCCTATATTCCTGGTTTTTATCGGCCTTCCATGATGCTGTCGGAAACCAAGAATGATTAACTCTTTGTCTCCATTCATAAGAAGCTTCCCAATCATTTCGATCTGGGTTTTTCCAACAACCACTTGCAGTAACAGACATATTATTTTGCCCAATTGTTGTAAGAAATTGAGGCGCTCTTTCATTCTGAAAAATATTTGCAAATGATGAATTAGTAAGCTGACTGAGATAATGCAATGCTTGCAAAACGGATGTTTTACCAGAACTGTTTTGTCCTACGAGGGCGTGTAAGCCTGAATTGTCAAAATTAATTTCTGTATCTTGATGACTTTTGAAGTTATGAAGTTTTACCTTTTCTAGCATTGGATTGCTAACACCATTTCATACAGTATACTAGCGATTTCCGTCGCCGATTCCCCAATTAATACTCATCGACAAAATCTGGATGAAGCCACAGAAATTCGCGGCGCAATTACTTCGGGAGCATCTCAGTTTTGTTGTTATAGTGCTGTCCACTCCGAGCGAGTATTATACAGCTCGTTCTTGGTGGACAGCACTGCAAGCAAGATGGTTTTTGCAAAAATGTGATGCTCCCAGAGCGCTGAAGCGCAACTACGTACCTTTCCGGAGCGCTGAAGCGCAACTACGTACCTTTCCGGAGCGCTGAAGCGCAACTACGTACCTTTCCGGAGCGC
>NZ_JAEQCE010000033.1:0-4655 GCF_020738665.1 Microcoleus sp. PH2017_08_TRC_O_A | reverse complement strand
GTACCTTTCCGGAGCGCTGAAGCGCAACTACGTACCTTTCCGGAGCGCTGAAGCGCAACTACGTACCTTTCCGGAGCGCTGAAGCGCAACTACGTACCTGCACTGCAAACATGAGATGCTGCCATTACTTCGGTTCGTGACTCGCAATCCGCTTGCCTTCGCCATCGTACACCTGCATCGGAATTTTCGCATTTTCCGCGATCGCCTCCAAGGCCTTTTGCAAAGTAGCAACGTGCTTTTCCACAGCTTGGCGACTCTTCGCAGAATTATTGTTATTCGCCTGAATGAAAGTTTGTTGCAACTTCTGCACGTAATCAGAATTCATCTGCACCGCAATCAAACCATTACTAACAGTATAATCGCAAATTTTTGGCTTGCCTTTGCAAGTTCTATCCAAATCCGTGCGCGCTTTTTGCAAGTTTCTTTCTTCCCGCAACTTAACTTCCGCTTGCTGCAAAGATGTTGTATAGGATTCTATCAGCGGTTTGGCTTTTTGGGAATAGGAAGTAGCCGTCGGAACTTGCTCCGCATAACTCAAAGCTCTTCGCCAGTTTTCCGATGCTTTAAACCAGCCGTTTTTGCCCTCAAAAATTCGAGCTTCCGCTGCTAAAGTCACAGCTTGAGTGTAGGCATTTTCCGAAATTCCTTCCACATTTCGGCGCTCGCGAGCTTGTGAAAGCTTGGTTTCGTATTTCGGAACTAGCAATCTACCTAGTTGATAAGATTGCGTGTTGCTGGGAATTTCTGATATAATTCCTAGGGCTTTTTCCCAACCTGCTTCCACTTGTCCCCATGTCTGCGATGTCTGAGCTACTGCTTCCCGAGCTTCTGCTATTTGGGCTGCACTTTTGGCGGCGATCAACAGTTTTTCGGCTTGTTTTTCTGTGCCTAATTGCCGATTTCCAGTGGCTAAATTCTTTCGGTATTCCTTCGCCTTTGTCTGAGCATATGGATAAACTGGGCTGCTTGTGGGGATTTCTCCGAGTTGGCCGATCGCACTTTGCCACAATGTTTCGGCTTGCTGCAAGCTCTGTTCGGAAACAGGCCGATTTTGGGTTTTCCCGGCTGCCGACTGTGCGAGGCGCGCTGCATCGATCGCAGATGTGATATTTTGACTTTGCTCCTGATATTTTTCGATCGCAGTTTGAGCCTCGCCGCAATGAATTGACCAAGCCGGAATTGGTTCCAAAAGTGCGATCGCCTGTTTTAACTGTTCCTGCGCCTCTTCCGGGCTGCTAGCAACCTTGGAAGTTTTCAGAGTCTTCGCCGAATTGTCGCTCAACTGTTTGGCATTGGCTAATGCAGTACATTCTCCGATGACGCAGGGGCGACTCAGCAGGTAATAACCGCCCGCCAAAATCACCGCCACCAGACTTACCATTCCGGCCGCCACCAACATCGTAAACGGTGAAGTCTTCGGCGTTTCGGCGACTGTTACCGCTTCCATATCCAGCGCATCGAAGGGATTTTCTGCGATATTTTCCGGGATTGCAGCTACCTTAAAGGCGATCGGATCGGAATCGCTGGAACTCTCGGAAAAATTAGGGAAATATTCATCACCGCCCGCATTTTTAACATCCGTTTCTAACGGCATTTCCTCCGCTACATCCGCCGTCTCAGCAGCATTTTCGGCTAAAACTATCCCCGTTTCTGCTGCGGGTTGCTTCTCGGGTTTTTTTAGCACTTCCACTGTTCTGGGTCTTGACAAAACAGGGTTGTGCATGGTAAAAGAATGGAAAGCATAAGGCTGTTTTTGCCCGGTGATTTTGAGGCAAAGTCCAATCTGTTGAATCGATTCCGGTTCTATTTCGAGAATTGCTGCTTCTAGCACCGCAAAAGTCGGTTTAGCTTTGAGAACTAAACTGCGCGGGTGTTCTCCCACGACAGTTAAAGAGTCATCTCGAAAATCGCAACTGATATAAAGCGGTAAATTTTTAAATCCGGCTGCTTGCAAGTGCTTTTGTAACTCTACTTCTAGAATTTGTGCCTTGCTTTGTCGCGCTGCTACTGTCATATTTTTTCCTCCTCTGTCTACTATCACCACACTTGAAATTTTAGATTTTAGATTTTAGATTTTAGATTTTAGATTGCAATTTCGGATTGTGAAATTGCAAAATAGTCGGTATTCTGATTTGTTTGAACTTTTGCACAAACTCAGGCAAATCTTAAGTCTCAAATCTCAACTCTCAAATCTTAACTCTCAAATTTCAACTTGCAAGGCCTCTCCATAACTTTCGCTGAAATAAACTTGAGTCACATCAAAACGGCCGCCGTATTGTTTCAAAGGTTCTGCTGCATAACCAAGCGGTAGCAAACAGCATACATCTACTTCTGCGGGAATTTGAAAGGCTTCTTTCACCTTAGCTGCGACAAAACCTTCCATCGGACAACTGTCTACTCCAAAGCTTTTAGCTGCAATCATTAAATGAGCTACTGCGAGCATTGTATGTCTGTTTGTCCAAGCTTCTACGGACTCAAAGCATGGATGGTTCTCGAACAATTGCGGGATTGCTTGTCGCATATAACCAGCTAAATTCTCGTTCATTCCACCTACGGCTTTGCCCAATTCGATGACGGCTTCGGTGTTTTCGGGTTGGGCGGCGCGCCGATCGCCACAACAGATTAACACGATCGGGGCTTCTACCACTTGCCGCTGGTCGAAGGCACAAGCTTTTAATTTTTCTTTGCTGGCTGGATCTTTAAGTACAATAAACCGCCAAGGCTGCAAATTATAACCGGAGGGCGATCGCACTCCCAAGCGCAAAATCTCTGCCAATATTGCTGGGGGAATCGGATCGCACTTGAAGCTGCGCGCGGCCCGCCGGCTTTCGATCGCAGTTTTAACATTAATTGAAGGTTGGATTTCAATTGGCATGGATTATTGGTTATTAGTTATTGGTTATTGGTTATTGGTTATTGGTTATTGGTTATTGGTTACTGGTTATTGGTTATTGGTTATTGGTTATTGGTTATTGGTTATTGGTTATTGGTTATTGGTTATTGGTTATTGGTTATTGGTTATTGGTTACTGGTTATTGGAATAACAACTACCAACTACCAACTGTCAACTGTCAACTGTCAACTAAGAGGGCTCTCACGGGGCACTGCCCCTACAACTGTCAACTGTCAACTGTCAACTGTCAACTGTCAACTGTCAACTGTCAACTGTCAACTGTCAACTGTCAACTGTCAACTGTCAACTCTATCCCAAGCCCAACTCGCGCTTGAGTAAATTAATCGACTTAGAGCCGATGTAATTTTCCGAGCATACCAGTTGCGGGGGACGAATAATATCCTCTCGGGCCGCGTTAATGGCAGCTTTTACTGTAGCAAAACTCGGTTGGTCGCAGAAAATAGTTCTAGCCGATCGCACGATCGAGTTAATCTTGTAGGCATCCGACAGCAAAGCTGTCATCACCAGCAAATCCTCGCCCCGGAGACTGTGAATAATCACTTCAGTCGATCGCAACATTCCCGAACTTAGGCTCACGATACCCAAATAACTATCCTTCGGCAAACTCCCCACTAACTGGATTTCCTGAACATAATCATAGATGTCTACGGGAATCACTCGCACCGAACGCGGCGCCGAAATCAATTCCGCTTGTCCGATAAAATAACGACTGGTGATTACAGTTCCCGCAGAGATGTTATCCAGAAAAGTACCTAAATCTTCCATCGCCACTAACTGGATGGGAATCCGCAAAGCTTGTTCCAGTTCTTTCGCCATCAGCTCACCCACGCCGATGTCTTCTGTGGGGGCTGTGACGACCACCCGCGCGCTGCACCGGAGTCGCCAGTCAATTTCGGCCAAAAATAATTCCCTAGCTTGGTTGAGCGTACAGCCCTGTCCCAGCAGTTGATCCATACTTTCTTGCACTATTTTATTGGCAAGGGGATATTCATCAAGAATCGGGGATTTGAGTTTGCTGCCGCCTTCGTGCCCTTGGGCGCGCACGTAAATCCCCGATCCGGCTTGGGCTTCTACGAGTCCGGTATTTTCTAGTTGTCGGTATACTTTGCTGATGGTGTTGCGGTGCAAACCCGTCTGCATCGCTAGCTGCCTCGTGCTGGGCAAGCGGTGCCCGGGCGGAAACTGGCGCGAGGCGATCGCAAACCTGATTTGATTGAATAATTGCGTAGATGCAGGGATCTCGCTATCTGTTTGAATATGAAACTGAACCATATTAAAGGCTCCGACGACTTTAATTTAATATTTTTATAGGATCTATATACCGCACATGGGATTGCCCGGATATCTCTGCATATAGCATAATCTGATTTGGTTCCTTTGCGACGGCGGTTTTGCTTGGTTTGCGATCGAGCCTGATTGTTCAGGTACTTTCAAGTCTTAGCCGTAGCGTGCGTCAGCAAAAATAATTCTGAATCCTCACAGACGATCTCATTCTGACGCACCAGCTAACAAATTGTACGTCAGAATGAGATTGTGAATTTGTCGCAAAAATTTGCCAAGCTGACGCACCCTATTTAACTCATTTGATCTCTTCCAAAAATATCTAGGCGGGCAAGATGCCCATCCCACAATTTTTTTTTGCTTGTGGGATGGGCATCTTGCCCGTCCCAAATTGTTTATTTTGTGGGATGGGCATCTTGCCCGTCCCAAATTGTTTATTTTGTGGGATGGGCATCTTGCC
>NZ_JAEQCE010000190.1:0-6389 GCF_020738665.1 Microcoleus sp. PH2017_08_TRC_O_A | reverse complement strand
TTGCCAGAAGATAACTCAATATGCTTTCGACAATCTTGGTGATTCCTTCTCCTTATTTTTCTCAAAAAAAGCTGGATATCCCAAATTCAAGAAAAAGGGCCATCATGATTCCTTCACGATAGACGCAGGTGGAAAACCAATCCCGGTAGGTGGTACGTCCATAAAGTTGCCCACCATCGGCTGGGTAAAAACCTACGAAGGATTGCCTCATACCACCTGCAAGTCAATCACGATATCTCGAACTGCCGACAGTTGGTTTATTGCTTTTGCCTACGAACAGGAGCATGAATCAACTGTAAAGCAACACGATGTCGTGGGTGTTGACCTAGGAGTTAAAGAGTTAGCAACACTTTCAACGGGTGTTGTTTTTCCTAACCCAAAGCATTACAAAACGCACCTCAATAAGTTGCGTAGGCTGTCAAAAGAGTTATCCCGAAAGCTTAAAGGCTCTAGCAATAGATTAAAGGCGAAACAAAGGTTAGCAAAACATCATGAAGCGGTAGCGAATCTCAGAAAAAATACTCTCCATCAAATTACTACTTACTTAGGCAAAAACCACGCAACGATAGTAGTAGAAAATTTGAATGTTTCGGGAATGCTAGCTAATCACAAACTAGCTCAAGTTATCGCTGACTGTGGATTCTATGAATTCAAACGTCAGCTAGAATACAAAGCTAAAAAGTTTGGCTGTGAAATAATCATTGCCGACCGCTGGTTCCCTTCGAGTAAAACCTGTTCAAACTGCGGACATATTCAAGATATGCCCCTAAAAGAAAGAACCTACGACTGTGAAAGTTGTGGTCATTCGATGGACAGGGATTTGAACGCAGCAATTAATTTATCGCGCTTGGCTTTCATCGTGAAAGCTTACGGAGGGATAACCGCTCCCATGCTCCCGATGAAGTAAGAAGCAAATGTCTAGACTTGTCTAGGATTTGTATAGCAGAACGCCAGATGCTGAGATTGACGGTGAGATTTCCGAATTTAAGGAGTTGACAAAATCTACTAAAAACATCAGATACCGACTTCAAGAAGGAATCAGCAGGGCAAAGAATCAAGGTGCAGCAGCCGTTATTATTCACATCAACCGAGATAGTTATGAATTTTGGAAGATAAACGATGGCATCAGAAAAGCTTTTTATTCGGACGAAAGACAACTTATCCAGAATATTATATTAGTATTCAACAGCGAAGAAGTACAACAGATTACTAGGGAGGAATGGGAAAATGGAAGACGTTTTTAATGAATTTGAAGAAGTTATACAAACTGGCTTAAAAAATAATATGCCGCGAGAGGCGAAATTGATTACAGTTGGGCAAATTGTTTATGCAGTTACTCGTGATGAGCTGACAAATAAAGAAGGTTTGCAACTGGAAGAGATGTTGGGCGGTAGAGAACAATGGAAAGAGGCACTTGAGTATAGTATTTTTGGCTATCCAGTAGATACAGCAACTCCATCTTTTGATAAACCTCTAATTATTGCCGGCAAAACATTTCATTCTCGCTTGATGACGGGGACGGGAAAATATCGCAGCATTGCAGAAATGCAGCAAAGTGTCAACGCTAGTCGATGCGAAATTGTGACTGTGGCTGTGCGGCGAGTGCAAACAAATGCTCCCGGTCATGAAGGATTGGCAGAGGCTCTTGATTGGACTAAAATTTGGATGCTGCCGAATACTGCCGGTTGTCAAACGGCGGATGAGGCGGTTAGAGTGGCTCGTTTGGGCAGGGAAATGGCGAAGCTTTTAGGGCAGGAAGATAATAATTTTGTTAAGTTAGAAGTGATTCCGGATGCTAAATATTTGCTGCCCGATCCGATCGGCACTTTGCACGCCGCAGAGCAATTAGTCAAAGAAGGTTTTGCCGTTTTGCCTTACATCAATGCCGATCCGCTGCTAGCAAAACGCCTAGAAGAAGTCGGTTGTGCGACTGTCATGCCTTTAGGTTCGCCCATCGGTTCGGGGCAAGGGATCAATAATGCTGCCAATATTCAAATCATTATTGACACGGTGAATATCCCTGTGGTGGTGGATGCAGGGATCGGCACTCCCAGCGAAGCGGCCCAAGCCATGGAAATGGGCGCTGATGCACTTTTGATTAATTCCGCGATCGCCAATGCTCAGAATTCTCCGGCAATGGCCAAAGCAATGGGAATGGCCGCAGAAGCGGGACGTTTAGCGTACTTAGCAGGAAGAATGCCGGTCAAAGATTACGCGATCGCCTCTTCCCCCGAAACAGGTACTGTCACATCAAAATAAATTCCCGAATTTTTCAGGCACTTCGATCGCGTTTTTTTGGTACAGTGATGGCAATCAAAAATATTGAGGATTGTTGCCAATGCCTTATACTACCGAAGAAGACGGACGCTTGAACAACTTTGCCAAAGAGCCGAAGATGTACGACGCCGTACCTCCCAACAAGAACCAGCAACGGAACTACATCATCCTGGGTGTTGCCGCCGCGCTGTTAGTAGCCGGTTTGGTGTTTGTGGCTGCTTCTGTGTAAAAACTGACCTGACACTCAAAGCTGCTTCAAATCGCTATTTTAAATAATCATTCAACAAACCATGTTTATAGCCTTTCTCAAAAAGGTGAGGTATGACTGACAGGTTATATAACCACTGAAACCAAGAGGGCTCTCTTCCCAACAACGTCCGCGAATATGAGAGCTTGATCCGCTATAGTTGCAACAGTCCTGAAGCGTGCCGAGCGAGCTGGAAGACTAAACAAGACAAGCAGAAATAGGGTTTTTTCCTTTCGGCGTTCAGGTTCAGGGGCGATCGTTGCAATTAATCAGACGGAATCGTCACAAATATAAAAAAATTGCTAATTGAAAATCTACAATCATGCAGGTCATCAACGGTGCGATTGACTGCCGAACTCGTCGGTGTTGCGAGTTAGGAGCGATTTCAACTCTACAATCCCAAATCTAAAATCTACAATCTACATTCCCAAATCTACATTCCCAAATCTAAAATCTAAAATCTAAAATCTAAAATCGCCAGACCGTGATGTCTATTCCTTCCCAAAAAGTTTCTAGCTCGAACAAGCAGATCTATCAACGCTTGAAACAGGCGATCGACCTCAACTTACGCCGTCAAATTTTTATTGCCGCCTGCGACGACCTGTGTTTGCGGGACTGTCTGGCGGCCCGCTTGCAGGCAGAATTAGCCGCCGAGGGCGCCGACTCGATTTCTCGTCCCTACCCGATCGACTATCCCCGATTTGTCAGTTTGGAACTCGACGTGAGCGATCCCAATCCTTGGGACTCGATCGCCGCATGGCTGACTCAACACCCACTGCCCCGAAACGGCGGCAGCTACAGCCGTTTGCCGGGATTTCAAATTCTCGGGGCCGAACACCTGACCAGGCACTCACCAGCCGTGCAGTGGTCGTTCCTGAGCTATTTGAGAGACATCGAAGCAAACCTGCAAATGTGCGAATCTACTCTGTTGCTGTGGGTGTCGCGCCCTTGGTTGAGTTCGATCGAGCAATCGGCCCCGGAATTTTGGCAATGGCGCACCGGAGTATTTGAGTTTGAAGGCGAACCAACTCCAGCTAAGGGCGACTTCGGGCACTCGGAAGACTTCGGACACTCGGAAAACTTCGGAAACTTGCGGGACAACGGAGACTATGGCGACCAACTTTTAAAATATTTAAAGTCTTCTGAAGAATCCTCAATTCCCGATTCCCCATCCCCAATTCCCGATTCCCCATCCCCCATTCCCGATTCCCCATCCCCCATTCCCGATTCCCCATCCCCCATTCCCGCGATTCCCCATCCCCCATTCCCGATTCCCCATCCCCAATTCCCGATTCCCCATCCCCCATTCCCGATTCCCCATCCCCAATTCCCGATTCCCCATCCCCAATTCCCGATTCCCCATCCCCAATTCCCGATTCCCCATCTCCCATTCCCGATTCTGAACCCGCCACAACAGATTCTAAATCCGTCGAACTGGCAGATTTGGTGCTAGCAGCGGCTTCTCAGGAGTTGGAAGTAGAAGATAATCCCGCATCGGAAGACAATTTTCTGCCGCTGCAAACCCTGCAATATATTGCATTGCTGCAAGAACATGAGTGCTGTTCCGAAGCTTTGGCTTTGGCTTATCACAGTTTGGGAAATTACTACCGCGATCGGATTCTGGGCGGAGATTCCTCCCCGCAAAACCTGACAATTGCCATTCGCGCGATCGAGCAAGTGATTGCATACCTGGAACTCGACGACAACTCCCAGGAAAATCAACCACTAACCGAGGAATGCGCGCGGCTAATTTCCCAATTGACACAAAACTTAACTCAGTACGCCGAGGAGTCCCACAGCCTACCGCCAATTTCCGATCTGATCAACGATCTCGGTACTTTCTACTGGATGCTGTCGCGCGATCGCACGCAGCAGCATAACGCAGCCGATCCGGTATCCTGCCTCGAACGCAGCATCGCCCTCTACCTTGAAGGTTTGAACCGCACAGATGCCGACAGCGCACCCCAAACCCGCGTGAGATTAAACAAAAATTTGGGCATCGCTTCGGCAGATTTAGCCCGCTATCAAGATAAGACAGAGAACTTGCAGCAAGCAGTTGCAGCTTACCAACAAGCGCTACTAGATTTAGACCCGGCGGCGGAGCCCCAGCAGTACGCGGCGGCTCAGAATAATTTGGCGACAGCATACTGGAATTTAGCTCAAGATGGTCAGCCGATCGTCTATCTCAAAAGCGCGATCGCCGCTTACACCCAAGCCCTTTGCTGTTACAGTCCCGATCGAGAACCGCTCAACTATGCCGGAGTCCAAAACAACCTCGGTACCGCTTGCTGGAACCTCGCCCAGCACGAACCCTCAGAACTCTTGTTAGTCAGGGCGATTGATGCCTACCGCGAAGCCTTGAAATACCGCACCCGAGAATTGGTACCCGCAGCAGCAGCAGCCACCTACAACAATCTCGGTACCGCTTATTGGCATTTGGGGAACCAGTTCCAGCAGAAACAGGCCCGGACGGAATCTTTACAGCAGGCGATTACCGCCTACGAAACTGCACTGGATATCGCCGGCCAGCTCGATCGAACCCAACTCACCTTTGACACCTGGGCCGCCCGCAACAATCTCGGACTAGCCCACTATCAACTAGCCACAGATCTAGATTTTGGCACCAACAAAGCCGCCCAAACCAGCCATTTAGAAGCAGCACTGCACCACCAGTTGCAAGTGTGTGCCGAATGGGGACAACATCTCAACGACAAAGGGTTAACATATGGAGATAAACTTAACCTGCAAGCCCCGCCAAACTCTCAAGCTGCCGATTCCCGGCAAACTGCATTGAGTTATATTGTGAAAACGATTAGAGCTTTCTATAGCGAATGTGGGCTGCAAGGCCAAAATCTAGCCTTATCCAAAGTACCTGGAGATTTATTGCCTGAAATCTTACGTAGGTTATAAGTATGGCTATAAATATGGCTACAACTATATAAAAGCTCAATTTTTTCGAGATTTGTATCCAGTTTTCTATTATTATGGCTGAATCTTCTTGCCTAATTCTTCAAACAAAGTTGTGGTCATGGCCCCTGTAAAAATCCTTGTGGTTGATGACGACCCGGCAATCCGAAATTTAATTCACCGTTTTTTGAGCCAGCAAGGTTATCAAGTTGAGTCGGCCGGAGACGGTCAGACTGGTCTGGAATTATTTGAGCAACTCAATCCTGACTTAGTAGTTCTAGATGTAAATTTACCCGATACTACTGGCTACAAACTCTGTCAAGAGATGCAAAAACGGACGGGCGTGTTTGTGTTGATGCTGACCAGCCGAACCGATGAAGCTGACAAAATGAAAGGGTTTGCCGAAGGCGCTGACGACTACATTACTAAACCTTTTAGTCTTGTAGAGATTGGAGCTCGCGTTGCAGCAATTTTGAAGCGCAAACGCCTTGTTACTCCGGCTCAACAACAAAGTCTGACCTTTGGAGAGCTACTAATAGATCCCGTCCGGCGCGAGGTAATTCTCGACAGTCAGATAGTTGCTTTGACGGCTTTAGAATTCGACCTGCTGTACTGTTTGGCAAGCAAACCCGGTCGCGTATGGAGGCGATCGGAATTGCTGCAAGAAGTCTGGGACTACGAGTATGTGGGAGCCGATCGCGTGGTGGATGTCCATATCGGTCAAATTCGCCGCAAAATTGAACCAGATACCAACCAAATCTCAATGATTCAAACCGTCCGGGGAGTAGGTTACAAGTTTGAGCCAAAAACCTAGCAGTATTCGGCATTCGGCAGCCGGATCTGTAGGGACAAGGCTGTAGGGGTTTGAAACTGTAACTTAATTTATGGACAAAGCTACCCATCCTTGACTATTTGGGTAGCTTTGTCCGCAACTCGGGCGATCGCACGAGACTATTTG
>NZ_JAEQCE010000189.1:0-2761 GCF_020738665.1 Microcoleus sp. PH2017_08_TRC_O_A | reverse complement strand
TTTTGACTAATTTTAGCTCATAGTCTAACACATTGTCAACGCCGAACGCGAGTCAAAGTCTTTTGAGGTAAGGGTTTTAGGCTTATTCAGCAAGCCCTAAAATAGACAAGATAGAATATCAAATAATCGGCAAAATAGAAACCAGACCAGAAATAATATCAGCCGAGAAAATAAAAGCAGGGAGATTCATATTAGCTACAAATATTTTAGACAAAGAAGAAATAACCAACCAACAAATATTAGAAGAATACAAAGAGCAACAAAGTAACGAAAGAGGATTTAGATTCTTGAAAGACCCATTATTTTTCACATCAAGCGTATTCGTAAAGAAACCAGAAAGAGTAGAAGCAATTGCTATGATAATGGGACTATCTTTGCTAGTGTATAACTTAGCGCAAAGGAAGTTAAGGCAAGAATTAGAATCAGCAGATGCCAGCATCAGAAACCAGGTCAAGAAATTGACAAATAAACCGACAATGCGGTGGGTATTTCAGATGTTTCAAGCCGTACATTTAGTCAATCTAGATGGAGCGAAGTGAGCAACTTAACACAGGAACGCCGAGATATATTGAATTACTTAGGAAAGGTTTGCGGTCGATATTATTTAATAGTTGAAGATGGATAAATACAAAGACAAGCCGGAGAATATTATTGAATAAATCTAAATAATTAGCAAGGCAACAATCATGTTGCTGAAATTTTGGTGTCTAATTTATGGAAAATTGGCTCAGAGATATCACAAATAAATATATTAGGAAATATCTCTTAATTTAAATTCATTGTATATAGCCAAAATTTGATGATAATAATACCAAAATTAGAAAAGGTAGGCAAAAATATTTTTCATACGATGAATTTATGAAAATCCTTAGTCATCAAAACCAGAAGTGCGGAATGTGGGTTACATCGTTTGTCTAGAATGACTGTAGTTTAGACTAAAAAATGAGCGCAGCTAAAAGTAGCCACCTTTGAATCTCAGGCAAGCTGTTGCTAAAAAACTCAAAAAGTAGAAGATTAAATAGCTAACCTTGAAGACTTTTTGCGTCGAGAAACCCGTTTTTTAACGGTAGGATAGCATGGTGCCTTAGTTCGTACCCTTCCTTTTTCCCAGCCGGGGGATTTTCCCCTATGTTTAGGGATTTTTGTGGGAGTACCAATGTCAACTAAAAGCGAAAACATTGATTCGGCAACACGTCCAGGGGTTAAATTGATAGTAGCAGATTGCCAAGGTAAGACATTCTCAACCACTAAATCCCTAGCTAGCCAGAGTTGCCAACTCATCAACGGCATTAAATCACTCCAACGTTCAGATTGTTCAGGAGTTCTCAAGTTAGGCAATGTCCAATGCAATCTTTGCTTCGCAAATCGATACCAATGATCGACTCCAAAGCGTCGTAAATATTTGAACCAAACAGTTTCGCTTGGGTAGAGTTCGTTCTCCAACCCAAGCCAACCATAAGGGTGGAAATGGCTGACCATTTGACATGGGCTTCATTCTTTCCACCAGGATTAAATTGACTTTTTGTCCAGGGGCGCGATAAAAATGCAAGTCAATCCATTGTCTGACTCGGACTTTTCCCAAATCTGGATGTTCGTCAATTTCAATCTCTGTATCCGCTTGGAGCCATGTGGTTGGGTCATTGAGTCTCATTTTTTGCCCATGTTTGGGTGGTCTACCGCGACCACTATAGGCTGGTGGTGCTGACCACTCTTCAGGCATTCTTTCGGACTCTCATTAAACAATCAGCTTGAATGGAAGCTTGCTTTAGCGCTAGCACCCAACTTGCATTGCCATATTCTCGGTCTAAGACTGCTAATACTGGATTGATGCTTTGTTCACAGACAAGTTTAAGTTGGGAAGCTGCTTGAAGTATGGGTGAAGACCCACTACTTATTCTTTCATGGAGCAGGGGTAATGCCCAACTTCCGATCGCTTCAGGTATCCACGCAATTGTACTGTACCCCTGTCCCACAATGCAGCCGCTCTGATATTCATGGGTTCTGTCTTTTAACGTTTTGGCATCTCGTCTGCCCCATGCAGTGTGGTCGATTGCTACTAATATATGTTCCGTTGGGGCTGCTTCTTTCTGTAATTGCTCTAGATACAGCAGCATCAGTTTTTTCGGTCTGGTCTACAGTCTTGTAATGCTTCATAGATGCGCTTGCCATTGACGCTTGAATAATGGATTGAGTGAAAATTCCGCTAAACATGACGCATTTCTGGTGGTCATCACTGAATCCATCAGCTCGAATGTTGCATACGAGAGCTTGCACCAATAATTCATATGCTGCTTGACGAAAGTCCTTTAATCGTTCACTGTTCATTTAAGGAGTGGATAGGTTTTCTTTTTCACCCTCATTCTCTCCTGGCGCGGTGGCTCTAGTTCTTCTTTTGCCACCGTTCTCATCTTTGGTTAGTCTAAACTACAGTAAGAATGGCGAAGAGTTTTGCCATCAATTGCGATCACCTCTCCTGGATTAAAGCAACTAATAGATTGAATCCAACTCAAAAAATATTTCTGAAATTGCTCCGGCTTGAGACGAGAAAATACTCTCGCAATTGTGTCGTGTGAGGGTATGCCATTCGGTAATTATAAAATTTTCTTTAACCATTCGTATTTAGGTAGTGCCCTGAAGGAAAGGATCGAAGCAAGCTATAATCAGAGAAGTGTTTGCCATAGCGTGATATGACATTAGAAATTAATTGTTGCCCTAATTGTGGCTCAAAAGAAGTTAGTCGGAACGGTAAAACTCGGCATCA
>NZ_JAEQCE010000032.1:19401-124936 GCF_020738665.1 Microcoleus sp. PH2017_08_TRC_O_A | reverse complement strand
ACAAGGGTATGGCTTTTCTAATTTTGATAATTTTAGAAATCGCGTATTAGCTTGTTTCTTGCATTAGATAAAATTATCACCATAAGTTCTGGAGAGCCGAATAATTTATGCAATGTCCAGAATGTAAATCAACCCATATCCGTAAAAACGGCAAGAAAAAAGGAAAACAAAACCACATTTGTGTGCAATGCGGTCGTCAATTCATCAATGAGTATGAGCCCCAACGAGGTTATAGCGAAGACATCAAACGTGATTGCCTAAAAATGTATGTCAATGGTATGGGTTTACGGGCGATAGAACGAGTTAAGGGAGTTCATCATACCACGGTAATGAATTGGGTAAAACAAGTCGGGAAACTGTTACCAGATGTTTATGACCCTGAAGTCATTCCAGAAGTTGGTGAGCTTGATGAATTACAAACTTATGTAAAAAAAAAGACAGACAAGATCTGGCTGTGGACAGCGGTTGACCACTTTAAACCAGGGATTTTAGGATGGGTATTAGGGGATCATAGCGCTAAGACATTTGAACCATTATGGGACAAAGTAAGTGAATGGAAATGCTACTTTTATGTAACTGATGGATGGTCTGTATATCCCAGGTTTATTCCTGATGGAGATCAGATTGTTAGTAAGACTTATATGACACGAGTCGAAGGGGAAAATACAAGGCTAAGACATTCCGCCAGCTAGGCTACATCGCAAAACTCTTTGTTATTCTAAATGTGAGGAAATGCTCAAGCATTCTATTAAGTTATTAATACATTACTTAAAATTTGATGATATTCCCATTCCTGGGGCATTCATATCTTGATTCAGCAACGCCGAGACCAATCCCACGACTTTTCCCATTCCCGGTATTGTCGCTAATTGGGTAAAAGTGGCTTCGGCTAACTCCAGAAATCGCTCGGCAGTACGAGCATTTCCATTGACCAGAATATAGTTTGCCTGTTGTCTGAGATCCTGCGTGGCACGATTTTTGACAATTAATCGATCGCTCATACTGGTTGTGAATCGCCACCCAAAAGAGATGCCCGCAAATTCTGCCAGTACGCAGCCGTAACGGGTTCTCCATCCGAGTCTAAACCCTCTTGCAGTAAACCTTCTAGTTTGGCTTGTGCGTGTTTTCGCTGGCGATCTTGCTGCACCAAATCTAGAAAATACTCTACCGCACTGGCATAAGCCCCTGTCTGAATTTGAGCGTCAATATAGATTTGCAGCTCTTCTGGTATGGCAAGAATAACGTTCATCTAAACACAACTCCTAGTTTACAGATAAATTTGCCTCATATTCATTCTCCAGCAGCCTCAGCCGACGCAGCGAATCTATCCGCTACAGCTTTGCCAATTAGCGCCACCTGACTTAGAGGCAAAAACTGAATTTTTTTGACAATATCGTTAATTTCTGGTGGTTGCGAGACTGGATTGCCATCCAAAAAGCTGAGAAACTCTTCCAGAGTATAGCCTGCTCTGGCAGCGAGCTTACCCAAGTTTTCAGTATCGGGAACCGTATCGCCCCTTTCCCAAAGCTGAACAGCGGTAGCAGAAACGCCCAAAAGCTTGCCAAACGCTCGTTGACTCATTGTTCCACGAGCAGTTTTGATGATTTCACTAAGTTTTTGTCTATTTTGGATGTTCACAACTGAAAAGCTATGCGATCGTACCTACCAGTCTACTTACAAACTGATACATCAACTATATTTCCCAGAAGACTCAGCAGCAGCAGCGAGCCTATCCATCACGGCTCTACCAATCACCGCCAACTCACTAATCGGCATACACTGAATTTTCTTCAGCAGCTCATTGGTATTGACCGGTTCCTGCACCGGCTTACCTTCGAGATGAGCCATAAGCTCTTCCATCGTAAAGCCTGCTCTTGTAGCAATCTGAGTCAAATTTTTCGTATCTGGAAGTACCTGCCCCTTTTCCCAATACAAGACAGAAGCAGCAGAAACTCCCAACAGCTTGCCAAAAGAAGTCAGGCTCATCGAGCCCCGCGCTAACTTAACAACCTCACTCAGTTTTTTCTTAGCTTCTGCGTCCACGGTATCAGCCACGAGATAACCACAATTCCTAGTTTACTTGTGTACCAACAAATTTGTCTGTCTTGCTTGACAGGAGAAGATTTAACAGATAGTATTTTAAGTAGATTGAAAGCTTTAATTTTAATTAAAACAGATTTGGGAGAAATACAAATGACCAAGAGACGCAATCTAAAAACTCACAAGCCCAGCCGCACCCGTCAAAGCCTTACAGCCTCCGGTTGGCTAAAACCTCAGTGCTGGCAAATCTCCAAAATAGAAGCAGCCGAAGCTCTGAGAATGCCCGTCAACCGCATAGTCAAAGTCTACCCCAAACAACATCAAGTAATAGTCGTTTACCTGAACAAGAAAGGACAAAAATGCAGTTCCTTTTTCAGCTACCGACTATTTGCCAGATGGCAGCAAGAGACGATCGCCACAATTGCCAGTTGTCGAAACCAGCAAACCCTAGCACCCCTAGAAATTATCGTACAGTACGACCTCGAACATTTCAAGTATCCCGTGGCGATCGGCGATGCAATTTGGGAAGCCCTACTCAACCACATCCGTCAAGTCATCAGGGAACAAAGGCTCAGCAAACAATGCGCCTAAGTTCCCCATCAACCAATTAATTAGAAGTAGAAGCAGCCAACTCGACCAAACGTTCCTGCTGATCCTGAGAAATGCAAGTCTGAATAATCTCCTCAATATCCCCTTCCAAAACACTATTGAGCGAAAAATTCTCCCCCAAACGGTGGTCGGTAGCCCGGTTATCCTTATAGTTGTACGTGCGAATTTTTTCCGATCGCGAACCAGTACCAACCTGAGCCAAACGCCGCGACTTCACCTCATCCTGCTGCTCCCGCAACTTAATGTCATAGAGCTTCGCGCGCAAAATCTGCATCGCCCGCTCCTTATTCTGCAACTGACTGCGCTCCTCAGTACAGAAAATCCGAATCCCAGTCGGCTTGTGAAACAAATCCGCAGCAGTTTCAACCTTGTTCACGTTTTGGCCGCCAGCGCCGCCCGATCGAGCCGTACTCATCTCAATATCCTTCGGATCGATATGAATCTCGACCTCATCCACCTCCGGCATCACCGCCACCGTCGCCGTCGAAGTATGAATCCGCCCGCCCGCCTCAGTCACCGGTACGCGCTGCACCCGATGCACCCCAGCCTCAAACTTCAGCTTGCTATAAACGCTATCCCCCGTGATTTCCAGAATCACCTCTTTAAAACCACCCATGTCCGCCAGTGACTCGCTCACCAACTTCACCTGCCAGCCTTCAGTTTGAGCGTAGCGCGAATACAGCCGCAGCAAATCACCCGCCCAAATACTAGCCTCATCTCCGCCAGTACCCGCCCGAATTTCCAGCATAATATTCTTGTCATCGTTCGGATCGCGCGGTAGCAGCAACACCTTCAAACGACTTTCCAAATTCTCCAGCTTCGACTCAAGTTCCTCAACTTCCATCCCGGCCATAAGCTGCATTTCTCGATCGCTCGCAGCTTCCTTAAGAACTTGCCGCGCGCCCACCAAATCTTCCTGAGTAGTTTTCCACAGGTCAAAAGTATCGACCACTTCCTCCAAGGACGATCGAGCTTTTGCCACCCGCTGAAACTCATAATTATCCCTAGCCACATCCGGGTCAGCCATGCGGCGAGTCAACTCATGAAAAGTTTGCTCCACCGACTTCAATTTATCCAGCAAATAAGATTCAGCCATGTCAAATGTCCTCCGTCAATCGATTTTAGATTTTAGATTTTAGATTTTAGATATTGAAGAGAAGTTGGGATAGAATCGCGATCTTTCCTCAGCGGAAGGGCCGTAGCAACTCTTCAGTCTAAGCTCTCCAATCCGAGGGCGGATAGATTTTAGATTTTAGATTTTAGAATTGAAGAGAAGTTGGGATAGAATCGCGATCTTTCCTCAGCGGAAGGGCCGTAGCAATCTCAAATCTCAAATCCAAAATCCGAGAGCAGTCAGTTACCAGTAGAAAAAAACTACTTCCAACCGACTGCGGACAAATGACAATCCGGCTACTTCTTCTTTTTGCCTTTAGCAGCAGCCTTAGCAGCATCTGCTTTCGGGTCTTCCATTTTCAGCGGCCCCGACATAGCATCTGCCTTCGGCATTTCTACTTCCGTCATGCCGTATTTCCGCATAAAGCGTTCCACACGACCTTCAGTATCAATAATCTTCTGAGTGCCAGTATAAAAAGGATGATTTCCCGACCAGACATCAACTTGAAGCTTTGGTCTAGTCGAACCAACAGTCATCACAAGTTCGCCGTTGCAATAAACCTGAGCTTCGGGATACCACTCAGGGTGAATGCCTTCTTTCGCCATTTTTTTTACTCTCTAATTTTTGACTTTACAACCATTTTAGCCGTCATCGGACTTGTACGCCAACAACAGCCGTAATTTTGCCCTATCTGCTTTGAAAACCAGAATCAGGAATCTGAAAAAAACCTTGAAAAAAGGAGGATGGAATCTAGAAAATTTTTCTTTCTTCCCTCTTCCCTCTTCCTTGCTCTTAGCAAATATTCAGGGTTTAAAACCTCCACTCCAGGAAGCCGAATTGTTTTGAGAACTACGCTAGGGCTTAGCGGAGAGTTAAATCCCAGTATTAAAAAGCTCAACTGTCAACTGTCAACTGTCAACTGTCAACTGTCAACTGTTTAACGTTTCGAGTATTGAGGAGCCTTGCGAGCTTTCCGCAAACCGTACTTTTTACGTTCTTTAGCCCGCGGGTCGCGAGTCAAATAGCCCTCAATCTTCAGAGGTTTCCGGTTGTCCGGGTCTAACTGACAAAGTGCTCTAGCGACACCCAAACGAATCGAGTCAGCTTGACCTGTCAGGCCGCCGCCTTCGACTTTCACCAAAATGTCGTACTCATTTTCTAGACCCAAAGTTTCCAAAGGAGCCTTAGCGAGTGCCAAATAAGTGGGGTTGAATTGCAGGTACAAATCTCCCTCTTTACCATTGACAGTCAGTACGCCTGTGCCGGGAACCAAACGTACCCGCGCTACGGAACACTTGCGGCGGCCTGTACCCCAGTACACAGCGCGGCCGGTATCTGTTGCTTGCATTACTCATTTCCTCCCGGAATCGTGTGAACAATTAATTCTTCTGGTTGTTGAGCTGCGTGCGGGTGGTTAGGGCCAGCGTACACTTTCAACTTAGTAAACAGTTGTCTGCCCAGAGATGTGTGAGGCAGCATTCCCCGAATCGCTTCTTCGACAATTCTTTCGGGCAAACGTGCTTGCAATTTGGCAAAAGTTTCTGTTTTCATGCCGCCCGGTCTGCCAGAGTGGCGGCGGTAGATTTTTTGGGTGCGTTTTTTGCCAGTAACAGCGATTTTGTCAGCATTGATGACAATTACGAAATCGCCGGTATCCATTGAAGGAGTGTAAGTGGGTTTGTGTTTACCCCGGAGGTACATGGCAACTTCAGTTGCGAGACGGCCCAGCCGCTGGTCGGCGGCATCGACCACGTACCACTTGTGCTCTAGGGAGTCTTTAGTAGGGACGTAAGTTTTGTTCATTGTTAGTTGTCAGTTGTTATTTGTTAATTGTTATTTGTTAGTTGTCAGTTGTTATTTGTTAGTTGTTATTTGTTAGTTGTTGCCAATAACTAATAACCAATAACTAATAACTAATAACTAATAACCAATAACTAATTTGGGCTGAGTGTCGTACCAAACATCGGTGGGAAAGGGAAAGTCCTGATAGCCAACCCGCAACAGGCATAAACCTTGAGCGGGAGCGGCGTATTTTACCATTTCTCGGCGTTCGTTGACCCAGATATCAGTGAAATTGTCGATCGCCCTTTCCCCCCGACCCACCTGCACCAGCAACCCCACCAGCAGCCGCATCATCCCGTACAGAAACCCGCTCGCCTGAACCTCAATATAGATAAGAGGCCCAGAACGGTGACACTCTGCCGCTTGTACGTCCACCCAAGAATGGGGGCGAGCAGACCCTGCCCGGTGGAAAGCAGCCAAGTGATGGCGCCCGATTAGCGGTGTCAAAGCTGCCTGAATCAAAGATTCGTCCACAGGTGCGTGATAGCAGTGCCAAGCATAAGGACGCACAAACAGATTAGGAATCGGGTCTGTATAAAGGGTGTAGCGATAGCGCCGCCAACTGGCTGAGAACCGAGCGTGCCAGGTAGGTTCCACCTTTGCCGAAGCTCGAATTAAAATATCTTTTGCCAGTCGAGAGTTGAGAACGCTTGCCCAGCGGTGAGCCGGAATTGGGCCATCAGCATCAAAATGGGCTACTTGAGCAGCGGCGTGAACTCCCGCATCAGTTCTCCCGGCCGCGTACAGCGTTACCGGGCGTTCCAGCACATTCGATATTGTTGTTTCAATTTCTTCTTGTACTGTACGCTGGTTCGGCTGTCGCTGCCAACCGTGAAAGTCAGTGCCGAGGTATTGGATTACCAAAGCAATGCGTTGTGTCGATCGGGCATTTTCGATTGGGGATTTTGGATTGTCAGTCATAAATCAAAAATCTCCCACCCAAAATTGCATTAAACCAGTTCAACGATCGCCATTTCGGAATTGTCTCCTTGGCGGGGGACAGTTCGCACTACGCGGGTGTAGCCCCCGTTGCGCGAGCCGTACCGTTCTTGGGCAGCCTCAAACAAGGCGTGTACTAACTGTTTGTCATAGATATAGCCCATAGCTTGCCGGCGAGCGGCCAAGGAGCCATCTTTGGCCAAGGTAATCATTCTGTCCGCTTCTGGACGCAGCGCTTTGGCGCGGGCGAGAGTGGTAGTGATTTTACCGTGGCGGATTAATTCGGTGGTCAGCGAGCGCAACATGGCGCGGCGCTGGTCAGCCGGTTTGTTTAGTTGGGGGACGCGACAGCGGTGACGCATAGCAGTTGGTAATTGGTAATTGGTAATTGGGCGCGGGGATAGACAGTCTGCGAACTCGGGGGTGAATTCTTCTTGGTTCTGAAGAACTCACGCACTGAAAATGCAGAACTTTTTTACCCGTTACCCGTTGATTAACTTTTAGCTGATTTTTCCTGTGGCAAAGTAATGCCCAAGCGTTTTTGTAAAGCTTCAATCACTTCTTCTGCGGACTTCTGCCCGAAGTTCTTAATCTCGAGCAAGTCTTCTTGGGTATAATCCAATAAGTCTGCAACTGAGTTGATCTGAGCCCGCTTGAGACAGTTGTAAGCCCGGACTGACAACTGCAATTCTTCGATCGGAATTTGGCTCGTAGGATCGGCCTCACCTGGATACTCGGGTTTGAGAGAATCTTGGGTGATGTCTTTGAGAGGTGCAAATAAATCTACCAGGATGTGTGCAGATTGACTCAGAGCTTCTTGAGGAGTCACGCTGCCATCAGTCCAGATTTCCATAACCAGCCGGTCTTTCTCAGAACTGCCACCGAGCCGAGCATCTTCCACGCTGTAGTTGACTCTGCGAATCGGCATAAAGATGGCGTCAATTTGGAGAAAATCCAAAGCCGACCCATCATCGCGACTGCGGTCTACTGCTCGATATCCGATGCCTTTTTCAATTCTGAATTCCATTTCCAGAACAGATCCCGGTGAGAGAGTCGCAATGTACTGCGATTTATCGATCAATTCCACCTCAGAGGGCAAATCGAATCGATCGGCAGTAACTGTAACTGGCCCCTCAATCCGCAACCTACCGATTTGTGGCTGCTGGGAATGAGTTTTTAGAACAACCTCTTTCATGTTCAGGAGAATTTCCAGAACGTCCTCACGTACCCCTTCGATCGTGGCAAACTCGTGATTGACGCCCGCGATGCGGACTGAAGTTACTGCTGTTCCTTCCAAATTTGACAGCAGAACTCGCCGGAGCGCATTCCCAACAGTTGTTCCCTGACCGCGATCGAGCGGTTCTAGAACAAATTTTCCGTACTGACTGCGGTCTTTGTCAGTGTTAGACTCTATACATTCAATTTGAAACTGCGCCACGGAGTGACCTCCCTTTTCCACTTTGGATTTTTGATTTTGGATTTTAGATTGCAGAGCATACCCCTGAACGGATTTCGGATTTTGGATGGACGGGGCAACAGTTAGAACCATTAGTTTTTGACTTTAAGCAGTTAGCCAATATCCAAAATCTAAAATCTAAAATCTCAAATCGTTTTAGACTCTACGCCGCTTGGGAGGGCGACAGCCGTTGTGAGGAATTGGGGTAACATCTCTAATCAGGGTAATTTCCAGTCCCGCCCCTTGCAAGGCCCGAATTGCAGTTTCTCGACCTGCTCCCGGCCCGCTTACCATTACTTCTATTTGGCGCATTCCCTGGTCATTGGCTCTGCGGGCTGCACTTTCTGCTGCTGTTTGAGCTGCAAAGGGAGTACCCTTTTTAGCTCCTTTGAAACCGCTGGAACCTGCTGATGCCCAGGATATTACTTCGCCATTTAGGTCGGTAATAGTCACAATCGTATTGTTAAAGGTAGACTGGATGTAGCCTACCCCATTCGGTACGTTACGCTTCTGCTTTTTTGCACCAGATTTCTTGCCTGTTTGTTGTCGTGGCGGCATATTAGTCTCTTTATCGTTTTCATTGAATTACTCTCCCCAAAGGCGGGGAAACAGTCAGCAGGAACATAAATTTCCTGCAAACTGCTGTTATTTCTTGGACGGTGCTTTTTTCTTGCCCGCCACTGTACGGCGGACGCCGCGACGGGTTCTGGCGTTGGTACGGGTTCGTTGACCCCGCACCGGCAGACCCAAACGGTGACGCCGACCGCGGTAAGTCCCGATATCCATCAGGCGCTTGATGTTCATTGACTCCCAGCGCCGGAGGTCTCCTTCGATTTGGTAGGTGCTTTCTACATGAGCCCGTAGAGTAGTCACGTCGGCCTCTGTTAAATCCTTGACGCGAGTGTCAGGATTTACGCCTGTTGCAGCGATAATTTTTTGGGCCCGCGACAGACCTATTCCGTAAATGTATGTCAGACCTATTTCGACGCGCTTATCGCGTGGAAGGTCTACACCGGCAATCCGTGCCACACTTTTTGTCTCCCTAGTTTTCCTATTTGGCTACAATATTGAATTAGGCAGCACCTGCGTGCATTGCCCAGCCCAATTTTCCCGTTTTCTAACCTTGGCGCTGTTTGTGTTTCGGGTTAGTACATATCACCATCACTCGACCGCGACGGCGGATGACGCGACATTTTTCACAAATTTTTTTGACAGATGCTCGAACTTTCATCTTTCTTCCTGCCTGGAGAACCCCGCTCTACCGGAGAGCACGCACGCTGGCCCGTAGAGCGGTGGGAGGAGAGGCTGGGCAAGGTGTAGGCCTCTCCTCGATTAAATTGTATAAAGTGCGGGTTGTTTTTTGAAGGAGATCGCTTGCACCCACTCCCATTGCTGGGTAAAGTTCGCTTGCGCCAGAATGTTGGCGATCGATACTTAAACGGCGTAGCAATGACTTAACCCGGTACGCCGCTGGGTTGTTGACGCCCTTCTCGGCAACACTACAAACGTAGCATTATAGCATAAATTTGAAGCTTTTTACCAAATTCTCTCTAATTAAACTTAGAATTAGTTTTTAGAAAGTTTTATCTAAGCCTATTTTTTCCGAAGGCGATAAGTAATCCTGCCTTTGGTCAAGTCGTAGGGAGTTAATTCAACTTTGACGCGATCGCCAGGCAGAATTTTGATGTAGTTGCGGCGGATCTTGCCGGAAATGTGAGCTAGCACGTTAAACCCATTATCTAGGTCAACGCGAAACATCGCATTCGGCAGTGATTCCGTCACTGTCCCTTCCATTTCAATTAAATCTTGCTTAGACAATTTGGTATTTACCTCAACTCTACATTTGATTAACTAGGAGTGTCCCAGCGTTTGCTTCAAAACCTATTTACCAAGTAAGGAGCGGCCGATTTTAGATTTTAGATTTTAGATTTACTCCACAGATGCATCAAAGGAGCAGGAACTTCGGTCTAAAATTTGGGATCTCGACGATTGTCGGTGGCTTGTATCCGTTTTGGGCGGGTTGAAGGCGAACGGGGCAATAATTCGGGTAACTCGATCGACTGCTTGACTCAATTAACCCCTTGCTTCAGCTTTACTTGAGTAAAGTTGTAGCAAGTAAAATCGAGTTCAATCCTGTTTCTAGCAACCCTCACAAAACCTGATAGCACAAAAAGCTCCTAGTTAACATATCTTAGCAAAAGCTGGTGAGTAACAAGCTGTATTGCGAGGGTTCAAGAGTCGCCAGAGAGCGCTTGTTGCAGTTCTGCGGTGACTACTTCCATATCGCGATCGCCATCAACCGCAACTAACTGTTCGCGAGCGCTATAAAACTCAATCAAAGGCTCAGTTTGCTCGCGATAAACTTGCAACCGGCGCCGGATCGTCTCCTCATTGTCATCCTGGCGGCCCCGCGACAGTAGGCGAGTCACCAAAACATTGTCAGGTACGTCCAAATTGACAGCTCGCAGATCGCAATCCTTTCCAGACTTACTTCCCTCAGTACCAACATCACACAGCAGTTTGTCAAAAAACGCTGCCTGCGCCACAGTACGGGGAAATCCGTCCAGAATCCAGCCCGCACCAGCATCTGGTTCATTCATGCGTTCTTGGACGATATCCATCAATAACTCGTCGGGAACCAACTCACCAGCATCCATGTAGGATTTAGCTTTTACACCCAAGGGAGTTTTCGCCACCACGCAGGCGCGAAGGATGTCACCCGTAGAAATGTGGGGTATTTTCCAGAGAGCGGCTAAAACCTGAGCCTGAGTTCCCTTTCCCGCCCCTGGAGGCCCCATAAAAATCAATTGCATTGCGATTACTTCACCATTCCTTCATATCGCTGGGAGATGACGTAAGTTTGAATTTGCTTGGCAGTTTCGATCGCCACACCCACTAGAATCAGTAGGGAAGTTGCACCAAACCCTCTAAAAGTTTGGACGCCGATCGCGCTTTCGACAGCCGTTGGTACAATAGCTACCAGACCGAGAAAAATCGCTCCCAAGAAAGTCAAACGGTTCAAAACCTTCTCCACATAATCGCTGGTTTTCTGACCGGGACGAATCCCAGGAATACTGGCACCCATTTTCTTCAAGTTCTGAGACATATCTACGGGGTTGACAATCAACGAAGCGTAGAAATAGCTGAAGAACAGAATCAAAGTCAGATAAAACAGCGCGTAAGCCCAAGGCGCAGGGCCGTTCGGACTCAACACATTAGCAACTTGAACCAAAAACGGCTGATTGAGAGACTGAGCAAGGAAAGAAGGCACAATCAACACCGAAGATGCAAAAATAATCGGCATCACTCCGCCTTGATTCAAGCGCAGGGGTAGATAACTGCGACTCTCCCGATAAACTTTGCGACCGACTTGGCGGCGGGCAGAAATAATCGGAATGCGGCGAGTACCTTCCTGAACAAAAACAATCCCGACAATCGTCACCAAAAAGACCAGCAGCAGAACAACTACGCGGCCGACAACTTGCGTGTCGCCACTTTGAGCCAATTCAAAAGTTTGTCCCAAAGAGCGCGGTAAAACCGACACAATGTTGATAAAAATCAACAGTGATGCTCCGTTTCCAATACCTCGCTCCGTCACCACTTCCGATATCCACATCACAAACATCGACCCTGCTGTCAGAGCCAAAGCAGTCTGGGGGATGAAAAAAGCCGATGGAGTCTGAGCAAAAGGGCTGACCCAAATCGCAATGCCAATGCTTTGCAGAATAGCCCAGCCCAAAGAAACGTAGCGAGTAATTTGAGAAATCTTGCGCCGCCCTGCTTCGCCGTCATTTTTCTGCATATCTTCTAAACTTGGCAGAGCCGCAGTTAGGAGTTGCACAATAATTGAAGCATTGATGTAGGGCAAAATCCCCAGCGCGAAAATCCCCAAAGCTGACAGCCCGCCTCCTGAAAACAAGTCCAAAAAGCCAATTAAAGGGCTATTTTGGACGTTTTGGGCAAAGGCGGCGCGATCGATGCCGGGGACTGGCAAGTGAACACCCAGGCGCACTAAAATCAATAAGCCAATGGTGACGAGGATGCGGCCCCGCAAACCAGCAGCTTGAGCCATCTGCATGAACGTCTCTTGTGCAGTTGGCGCTTTCTCTTTACTAACGTCCATAGTTACGATTTTGGATTTTAGATTTGGGATTTTCGACTAAATCATTTTCTGATAGCAAGAAGAGAGGATTTGAGATTTGGACAAACTCTCAAACCTCAAATCTTCACGCAACTACTTCGCAACTTCCGCCGGCGGCTTCAATTTTGGTGCGAGCACCTGCGGTAAAGGCCGCCGCGCGCACTTGCAGAGCCACATTCAGTTCGCCATCTCCTAAGATTTTCAGCGGCCCGTCGTCAGTAGTGACAATTTTTGCTTCGATCAAAGAGGTGAGAGTAACTTCTGTGTTTGCTGGCAGTGATGCTAATTTACTTACATTAATGGTAGTGTACTCTTTCCGGTTCACTAAAGGGAAGCTCTTCAGCTTGGGCAGGCGGCGGTAAAGAGGATTTTGACCACCTTCAAAACCGGGTCTAGTGCCGCTACCGGCTCTAGCTTTTTGACCGCGCATCCCTTTACCGGAACTCGCGCCTTGACCGGCAGAAATACCTCTACCCAAGCGACGCGGGCGTTTTGTGGAACCCGCTTTTGGTCGGGCGTCTTGCAATCTCATAGTTTTGATAGTTGGTAATTGGTAATTGGTAATTGGTAATTGGTAGTTTTGAGTTTTGAGTTTTGAGGAATGAAAGATTTTTATTCAAAACTCAATACTTAATACTCAAAACTGACAATTTCCAGTTCCCTAGTCCTTAACCGTAGAGGTTTTCTACTGGAATTCCGCGCTCTTGAGCAACTTCGGATAAGGTGCGAAGAGTGGAAAGGGCGTTGACTGCGGCTCTAGCGTTGTTTAAAGGATTTCCTGAACCTAGCTGTTTGGCTAAGATGTTGCGGACTCCTGCTAGTTCGAGAACAGTTCGCACTGCTCCCCCTGCAATTACCCCGGTTCCGGGTGCTGCTGGACGCATCATAACTTTGGCTCCGCCACCTGCACCGTTGATCGGGTGAGGGATGGAGTTTGATTTGGTGAGGGGAACTTCAATTAGGTGCTTTTTGCCGTCAGCGACGCCTTTTTTAACGGCACCGATTACGTCGCTAGCTTTGCCGACTCCCACTCCAACTTGACCGCGTTCGTTGCCGATAATGACTATGGCGCGGAAGCTGAGTTTTTTACCGCCTTTAACTACTTTGGTAACGCGACGAATCTGAACAACCCGTTCTTGCCATTCGGATTCTTTTTCGCGCCCTTTGTTGTTATTGCTTTTTTTCTTGTTGCGCTGTTCTTTTTGTTCTGCCATGTTTTGTCCTTGGGGAATTGAGGATTAGTAATTGGTAGTTGGTATAGAGAAATTAACAATTAGGAATTAAGAATTTTGTTATAGATTCTCTTTTCCTTCTTCCTTCTTCCTTCTTCCTTCTTCCTTCTTCCTTCTTGCTTCTTCCTAAAAGTCTAACCCGGCTTCGCGAGCTGCGTCGGCGAGGGCTTTAACGCGACCGTGATAGAGGTTGCCTCCGCGATCGAATACGACTTTGACTATGCCAGCGCTGGAACACCGTTTGGCAATCAACTGACCGACTTGGGTGCTGGCGTTGCAGTTGGCTCCCGAACTGAGTTCGGCTTTCAATTCTGGATCGAGGGTTGACGCAGCAGCCAAAGTGTGCTGTGCCGTGTCGTCGATTACCTGGACGTAGATGTGATTGGACGATCGAAATACCGCTAATCTGGGACGTTCGGCGGTGCCGAATACCTTGCGCCGCACGCGGCGGTGTCTGCGGTGGACTGATTCTTTGCGAGTAAGCTTCATTGTTACTTCTTACCTGTTTTGCCTGTTTTACCAGCTTTGCGCCGGACGACTTCGCCGCTGTAGCGAATGCCTTTGCCCTTGTAAACTTCGGGCGGACGCACCGCGCGGATGCGGGCTGCTGTGTTGCCTACGAGTTCTTTGTCAATACCGGAGACAATGACGTTGGTGTTGCCTTCAACTGCCATGGTGATGCCTTCTGGAGGAGGCATTTCAACGGGCTTGCTGTAACCGACGTTTAAAATCAGGTTCCGTCCTTGAACCTGTGCCCGATAACCTGTGCCGATAATTTCCAGACGACGCTGAAAGCCTTGGGATACACCTTCGACCATGTTGGCGACAAGGGTGCGACAGAGGCCGTGCAATTGTCTGGCGACGCGAGATTCGTCCCGGCGGGTAACGAGTAAAGTCTCGCCTTCCATTCCTAGGAGGATTTCGGCGGGGATTACTCGGGAAAGTTCACCTTTAGGGCCTTTGACGGCTACTTTTTGACCGTCTAGGGTGATGGTGACTTTTGTGGGGATGCTAATCGGACGCTTGCCAATTCGCGACATAGTTTTTGTCCTTTGTTTTTAGTTTTTAGTGTTTGATTATTAGTATCTAGTTATTAGTCTTTAGCGATCGACTTTTGAGTGTTTTTCCATGGTATGCGTGATTAATGACTCGTAATAAACAAGTACAATTCGCCGACACTCATGAGTGGATAATCCCCAAATCTTAGACTTTTGTTTAAGCTTGCAGATTGAATGCTGCAAGTTAATCTAAAATCTAAAATCGACTGACTAATGACTAATGACTAATGACTACCAAACATAACAAAGCACTTCACCGCCTAAACCTTGGCGTCGAGCTTCTCGATCGGTCATAATGCCGCTGGAGGTGGAGATAATGGCAATGCCAATTCCGCCTAATACTCTGGGCAGTTCTTTGCGGTTCGAGTAAACGCGCAGTCCTGGTTTGCTGACTCGCTTAAGTGCCGTGATAATGGGCTTGCGAGTTTTACCTTTGTACTTTAGAGAAAGCACTATAGTTCGCTTTACGCCTTCTGGTTCTGCTTCTTCAAATTCGCTGATAAAGCCTTCGTTTTTGAGAACTTGGGCGATGCTACGGGTCATTTTTGTAGCTGGAATTTGTGTTGTTTGGTGGCGCGCCATGCAAGAATTGCGAATGCGCGTCAACATATCTGCTATGGTATCGTTAGCTGCCATGTGAAAGATCCTTACTCTACTGCTTAGTTGTCCCGGAAGGGCATTCCCATTTCTTTGAGCAAGGCGCGTCCTTCTTCGTCGGTGTTTGCTGTGGTGATAATTGAAATGTCCATGCCTCGAATTTGATCGATGCGGTCATATTCTATTTCTGGAAAGATTAGCTGTTCTCTCAGACCCAAGCTGTAGTTGCCGCGCCCGTCAAAGCTTTTGGGACTGATGCCGCGGAAGTCGCGGATGCGTGGGAGTGCGAGGTTGATGAGCCGATCGAGAAAATCGTACATCCGATCGCCCCGCAGCGTCACCATCACGCCGACTGGTACTCCTTTGCGGATTTTGAAGCCTGCGATCGCTTTTTTCGCCCGCGTCACCACTGGTTTTTGCCCGGTGATGATGGCAATTTCATTCAGCGACGAATCCAGTGCCTTAGCATTTTGAGAAGCTTCTCCCAAACCGCGGTTAACGGTAACTTTGATGAGTTTGGGAACCTGATGGATATTAGTATATTTAAACTGATCCATCAGTGTTGGAACGATTTTACCTTGATAAAGAACTTTGAGTTTGTCCGGCATAGTTTTTGTGTTTCGTTAACTGTCCCTGGGCTTGGTCAGGGAATTGTTCTTTGTCAGTTGTTAGTTGTCAGTTGTTAGTTGTTATTTGTTATTTGTTATTTGTGACCAATAACCAATAACCAATAACCAATAACCAATAACCAATAACTACTGACTAATTATCCAGGATTTCTCCGGTTTTTTTGAGCTGTCGCAGTTTGCGGCCGTCTTCACTAAATGTATAGCAGACGCGGCTGGCGACTTTCTCTTTTTCGGAATAGTGCATCACATTTGAGCTGTGAATGGGAGCCTCAAAGGTGACGATTTTTCCCGATTCCCCTTCTTGTTGGGGTTTGACGTGCTTGGTTCGGATATTTACGCCTTTAACAATTACTTTGCTGACTTTAGGATATGTCTTTAAGATTTGTCCGACTTTTCCTTTCTCTTTGCCAGTAATTATTTGCACGGTGTCGCCTGCTTTGACGTGCATTCTGTAGCGCTGCGGTTCGCTAGTTGGTTTACCCTTTTTTCCGTACATTTTAAAGTACCTCTGGGGCTAAGGAAACGATTTTAGTAAAGTTTTTGTCGCGCAGTTCGCGGGCTACTGGGCCGAAAACGCGAGTGCCTTTGGGGTTGCCTTCGGGATTGATGATCACGGCTGCATTGTCGTCAAAACGAATGCTCATGCCGCTGTCGCGACGCAAGGCTTTGCGGGTTCTGACAATGACGGCTCTGACGACATCGGATTTTTTGACTGCCATATTGGGGATGGCGTCTTTGACGACGGCAATGATGACATCGCCGACTCCGCCGTAGCGACGGTTGCCGCCTCCCAATACGCGGATGCACATGAGCTTGCGGGCTCCGCTATTGTCGGCGACATTGAGGTATGTCTGGGGTTGAATCATGGTGATTGGGGAAAAGGTAATTTGATGCTTGCTAACTGCTAAGTGCTAATTGCTGCTAATTGATGGTTAATCACAGGGTCGATCGATCGAGAAAGCCGATCGCACTACGCGAGCAATTAGAAATTAACTGTTAACCCTTTGTTGCACCGAAAATCTCAGCAACCGTCCAGCGTTTGGTTTTGCTCAGAGGGCGAGTTTCAGTGATGCGGACACGATCGCCCGATTTGCACTTATTTTCTTCGTCGTGAGCTTTGTAGCGCTTGGTGCGGACTACGATTTTGCCGTATTTGGTGTGGGAGGAGCGGTTTTCGATCGCTACCACGACGGTTTTGTTCATTTTGTCGCTGACTACTACGCCAACTCGTTCTTTAACTGCCATACCTACCTATTGTTGTTGTGCAATTGAGTTTTTTTGAACTACTGTGCGAACCTCGGCTCGGCTGCTGCTAACTACTCGCTGACTGCGGTGGGAGCAGACTTGAGAGCTGCCTCAGCAGCGATTTGGCGTTCGCGTTCAACTGTCATTAATTGAGCCAGCCGGTGTTTGGCGTGCTTGAACAGGTGAGGCTTTTCCATGCGGCCGGTAGCTTGCTGAAGCCGCAAGTCCATTAGTTGGCGCTTGACGGCTAAAATTTGCTCTGCTACTGCTGCATCGCTTAATTCTCTAGCTTCTTTAATCTTGGTCAAAGACATAGTTGTGTGCTTTATCGTTAGCGGTCTAGTGAAGACAGAATTCTTTCTGATGCTGAAGACCGAAGGGAAAAAAAGTTGTACGTGCCAGATTTTAAATTTCTGACGAATGCAGACCTAATTCTACCTTCGATCGCCACTATGACGGGCTTTCTTCGCGGGTGATGAACTTGGTTTTAATCGGTAATTTGAAAGATGCCAAACGCATTGCTTCGCGGGCAATTTCTTCAGTGACGCCACCAATTTCAAACATGATCCGACCGGGTTTGACGACGGCCACCCAAAATTCCGGTGCGCCTTTACCAGAACCCATCCGGGTTTCTGCTGCGCGCTGGGTGACTGGTTTGTCGGGGAAAATGCGAATCCAGATTTTGCCACCCCGGCGGATATAGCGGGTCATGGCACGCCGTCCGGCTTCTATTTGGCGGGAAGTGATCCAGGCTGGCTCGACGGCTTGGAGGGCAAAGTCGCCAAAGCTAACTGAGCTGCCGCGGGTGGAAATACCGCTCATTCGCCCGCGCTGTTGTTTGCGGAATTTTGTTCTTTTAGGGCTTAACATGACTGGGGAATTCAGTAATTGGTAATCGGTATAGCGGACAGCACGAACTTACTCGCCCGGGATCTGTCAACTGTCAACTGTCAACTGTCAATTGTCAATTGACTGTTAGCCTTCGTTCGATCGATCTTCAAAGTTCTGACGGCGGCGCTTTTGTTTGGTGCGGGGCACGGCTGCATTTGGTGCGGCTTCTTGTTCCTGTCCGGGAATAATTTCGCCTTTGAAAACCCAAACTTTAATCCCGAGAATACCGTAGATGGTTTGAGCGGTGCAGTAGGAATAGTCGATGTCGGCCCGCAGGGTGTGCAAGGGGACTCGGCCTTCGCGCGTCCATTCTGTACGGGCGATTTCTGCGCCGTTGAGGCGTCCGCTAACTTGAATTTTGATGCCTTGAATGCCGACTTTTTGAGCGCGGGTGATTGCTTGGCGGACTACTCGGCGGAAGGATACGCGCCGTTCTAGTTGCTGGGCGATATATTCTGCGATCAGTGTGGCATCGGCGTCTACGCGCTGAACTTCAACGACGTTGATGCGAATTTGGCGGTTGTTGCCGAGTTGCTGCTGCAAACCGACGCGCAAAGTTTCGATACCTGCTCCGCCACGGCCTACGACTACGCCTGGTCTGGCGGTGAAGACTTCTAGGTCGATTTGATCGGCTTTGCGCTCAATTCTGACCGAGGAAATACCAGCATTACTGAGGGTTTTGCGGACGTACTTGCGAATTTTGAAGTCTTCTTGCAAGAGTTCTGGATAGTTTTTCGGGTCAGCAAACCAGCGAGAGCGGTGCTCTTGGGTAATGCCGAGACGAAAACCAATTGGATGTATTTTTTGGCCCATAATATTTGATGAGTTAATTGGTAATTCGTAATTGGTAACTGGTAATTGGTAATTGATGATTACCGATTTTTGGTCAACTTTAAGCTGTTTATTACCTATTACGTTTTTCCGTGGTTTAGTCTTCTAAAAGCGGAGCAACTATTACCGTAATGTGGCAAGTTGGCTTGCGGATTTGGTAGGCGCGACCTTGAGCGCGGGGTCTAAAGCGTTTGAGGACTGGGCCTTGGTCTGCGTAAGCTTGAGAGACTACGAGCTTGGTTTTGTCCAATCCTGCGTTGTGTTCGGCGTTGGCTACTGCCGATCGCAAAACTTTGACGATTGGTTCGCAGGCGCGGTAGGGCATGAATTCGAGTAAAATCAGCGCTTCTTGGTAGCTTTTGCCGCGAATTTGGTCGAGGACTCGGCGCACTTTGAAGGGCGATGTCCGGATATAACGGGCGATCGCCTTAATTTCGGATGTGGTATCTATAACCATTTCGATTTGGGTAAGTAGGTAATTGGCAATTGGGAAAAAGGTAATTGGTAATTGAATGAAAAAATTTCGATCACCTATTACCTGTCACCTAATTTGGCTATCTTTTCGCCTTTTTATCACCACTTTTCGCGTGACCTCTAAAGGTGCGAGTGGGGGAGAATTCTCCGAGTTTGTGACCTACCATTTGGTCTGTCAGGTAGACTGGGACGTGCTGTCTGCCGTTGTGAACTGCGATCGTGTGACCTACCATTTGAGGCAGGATTGTGGAAGATCGCGACCAAGTTTTAATTACTTGTTTTTGGCCTGCGGCGTTGAGTTTTTCAATCTTTGTCATCAGATGATCTGCGACAAATGGGCCTTTTTTTAACGATCGAGACATGGTTTTGGTAATTAGTAATTAGTAGTTGGAATTGAATAGGGAAGAAAGTTGCAGGAATAAAAGAGTACGGACAACTTTTTCGTTGTTCCTTCTTCCTTCTTCCTTCTTCCTTCTTCCTTCTTCCTTCTTCCTTAACTTTGTCTGCCGCCCTTCCCACGCTTGGAAGATTTGCGACGGCGCCGGACGATTAAAGCGTCGCTGCGCTTGTTTTTGCTTCGAGTTTTGGCACCCAATGCTGGTTTTCCCCAAGGAGTCATAGGCCCCGGACGCCCGATGGGCGCTCTGCCTTCGCCACCGCCGTGTGGGTGGTCTACCGGGTTCATTACACTACCGCGAACGGTTGGTCTGCGACCTTTCCAGCGGGTACGACCTGCTTTACCAAGGCTGATGTTTCTGGCGTCTGTGTTGCCAACTTGACCGATCGTAGCGTAGCAGTCGGCGCGGACTTTCCGTTGTTCGCCGGATGGCAGTTTGAGGGTGACGTAGCTACCTTCTTTTGCCATTAGCTGAGCGCTGGAGCCTGCGGAACGGACGATTTGTCCGCCTTTTCCTGGTACTAGCTCGACGTTGTGGACGCTGGTACCGAGGGGAATGTTCTTCAGGGGTAGGGCGTTGCCAATTTCGATCGGCGCGTCTGGGCCTGAGACAATTACTGTACCGACGTTTAAGTTGAGCGGGTGCAGGATGTACCGTTTTTCGCCGTCTTTGTAGAACAAAAGGGCGATGCGGGCGTTGCGGTTGGGGTCATATTCGATCGCCTTGACGGTAGCAGGAATGCTGTGTTTGTCGCGGCGGAAGTCGATCGTTCTATAAAGCCGTTTGTGACCGCCTCCCCGGTGGCGACAGGTAATGACGCCTCGGTTGTTGCGGCCTTGTTTGGTGTGCTTGTTGCTAGTTAGAGACTTTTCAGGCTCTGACTTGGTAATCTCAGCGAAGTCCGAGACGGTATGTTCCCGGGTGCTGGAGGTATAAGGTCGGTAAGAACGAATGCCCATAATCGCTTTTAGATTTTAGATTTTAGACTTGGGATTTTGGACTTGACAGTTTTGGATTTTAGATTTGGGATTAAGTTAACTTGCGAGTTTCCTGGATGGGAAGTTTGCATCAGTTAACTGGAATCTAAAATCTAAAATCTAAAATCCAAAATTGGCTAAACTTCTGGGAATAGGAGTTTGCGGATCGAGTCTCCGTCTAGCAGAGTTACTGTTGCTCGCTTGTAGCAAGGTTTAAAGCCGACGAATTTACCTACTCGGCGCTTTTTTCGCGGCGGGTTTTGGGTGTTGACGCCAATGACTTTGACCTTAAATAGTTCTTCGATTGCAGCTTTGATTTGAGGCTTGGTCGCTTTTGGCGCTACGTCAAATGTGAATTGATTTAATTCCATCATTCGGGTAGCTTTCTCGGTGAGAATCGGACGCTGGATCAAATCTGCGTAGTCGCGGGGGTCGATTTTACTCACCGTAAATCTCCTGAATTTTTGCTATGGCTGTAGAGGTGACGATTATTTTGTCAGCCGCGAGAACGTCGTAAACATTCAGAGAAGTTGCCAAGATGACGTTGACTAATTCGATGTTGCGTCCTGACAGGTAAACGTTGAGTTGCGGTTCTGGCAAGATTAACAGAACTTTTTTATGGGCTTCGATACCCCAACGGGCGATCGCACTTAGCAATTCTTTGCTTTTCGGTCTCGGAAATTGCTCTGCAAATTCTTCAACCACAATGATGTCTTCGGTACGGCTAAAGAATGCTGTCCGCAAAGCGAGACGGCGTTCTTTTTTGTTCATTTTGACTTCAAAGTCTCTGGGTTTCGGTCCGAAGATGACACCGCCGCCCCGCCACAACGGAGAACGGATCGAACCTGCTCTGGCTCGACCTGTGCCTTTTTGACGCCAGGGTTTGCGGCCGCCGCCTCTAACTTCCGATCGAGTTTTGGTGCAAGCATTCCCTTGACGGGCGTTGACCATTTGCCGTCTCAAGGCTCTGTGAACGATGTGAGACGCATTTTCTTCTTTGGCTACGCGAAGCTCTAAAGTTGTTTCTCCAACTTCTTCGCCTTGCCAATTTCGCACTACACAGTTAACCATATCTTTTGTCCTTTTTCCTTTGTCAGTTGTTGGTTGTTAGTTGTTAGTTGTCAGTTGTTGGTTGTTATTTGTTGATTGTTAGTTGTTAGTTGTTGCTAATAACCAATAACCAATAACAAATAACCAATAACCAATAACTACCACCCAACTTTTTTCTCAGGAACAACATTGACTAAGGCGCCAGCTTTTCCGGGAACTGCTCCCTTGATCAGCAACAAATTCTGCTCTGCATCCACCCGGACAATTGTCAGTTTGCGGACGGTAACTTGAACGTTGCCCATGCGTCCTGCCATTCTTTTACCGGGATAGACGCGTCCGGGAGTGGTTCCAGGTCCGATCGATCCAGGTTCGCGGTGATTCTTAGAACCGTGAGACATGGGGCCGCGTTTGAAGTTGTGGCGCTTTTGAAAGCCTGCAAAACCTTTACCGATGCTGGTACCGATGACATCTACGATTTGTCCCGGTGTAAAAGCGTCTGCTTTTACTTGTTGGCCTAATTCAAAGGAACTGGTATCTTCCAAGCGGTATTCGTGCAAGTGGCGCAATGGATTCGCCCCCGACTTGGCAAGGTGTCCCAATTCTGGCTTGTTGAGAGCCTTTGGTTTTACTTCTTCGTATCCAATCTGAATGGCAGTGTAGCCATCAGTTTGTTTAGTTTTGATTTGAGTTACTGTACAAGGCCCTGCTTGTATGACGGTGACGGGGATTGCTCTCCCTTCAGCGTCAAACACTTGAGTCATGCCTAGTTTAGTGCCAAGAATGCCTACAGACACGGATTTTTTTCCTTTTATTTACGCAAGAGGTTTCGGATTGCGAAGTTTACGTCAATCCGCTTGCTCTTGTGCAGAAACATCTATTTCAGTGTTCCTGCAATTAACTGTTATCAACCAACAGCTTTCCTCGGTGTTTAAAATTTGAGTTTTAAATTTGGGAGCGAGCTTGTGGAAGTCTTGCAAGGGTTGAGATTCTAGGTTTTTTACCTATTCGATCTCCGAGTTTAATGTCGGTCTTGCTTATTTGGGCTAGGACTTGAA
Organism: Microcoleus sp. PH2017_08_TRC_O_A; assembly: GCF_020738665.1. Lineage (NCBI taxonomy): Bacteria > Bacillati > Cyanobacteriota > Cyanophyceae > Oscillatoriales > Microcoleaceae > Microcoleus > Microcoleus sp. PH2017_08_TRC_O_A. The sequence goes on along the minus strand of NZ_JAEQCE010000032.1, from coordinate 102,358 downwards.
TAGCAAGCTACTCAGTATCCTTTCACAGCGCCAGTTAACAATATTACATGAAGTGTTTGTTATTTGTCAAGGCCTTTTTTGATAACTTTTCGCCTCAGCTTTAGCATTTATAATACTTTAAGCTCGCAATGGGCGATCGACCAAATTTTAAACAGCAGGCTAGACAAATTTATGGGACTGATTACAACTGGTGCGGATATGATTCGGGATTTGGAAAAGTCGGGGTCGCTAGCCCTGTACGTTCCTTTAGAGGGAGGATTTGAGGGCCGTTACCTGCGACGGCTGCGGGCTGCCGGCTACGGTGCGTACACGATTACGGCGCGGGGTTTGGGCGATTTGGCGATGTATTTGACCGGAGTTCACGGGGTGCGACCGCCGCATTTGGGCAAGAAAACTACTGGCAATGAAGGGGCTGTGGGTTACACCTACTACGTACCTCCGATGTTGCAAACTCAATTAGATAATTTGCCGCCGAAATCTAAAGGACTGGTGCTTTGGATTATTGAAGGGCAGGTTTTGTCGAGTCAGGAAGTTGAGTATTTGACTGTTTTGCCGACGCTAGAGCCGCGAGTTAAAATAGCAGTAGAGATGGGGGGCGATCGAGCTTTTAGCTGGAAGCCGCTTAAAAACGCTTTAGTTGCAGCTTAAATTCGGGTATTTGCGATCGCAAATCAACTAAAAAAACGCAGCGAGCAAAATCAAGCTCAACCGCTTATGCTCGCTGGTTTTGCTCTTTTTGGGAAAAACTTCTTAATTAACAGGAAAAATCTTATGCTTCAGAACCGCGATTATACAATCATCATTGACAAAAGCGGCAGTATGTACACCAAAGACCAGATGGGAGGAAAAAGTCGCTGGGCGCTGATGCAAGAATCGACTGTCGCACTGGCGAATAAATGCGAAGAACTTGACCCAGACGGCATCACAGTTTACGTTTTTTCTGGTCGCTTCAAACGCTACGAAAATGTAACATCAGCTAAAGTAGTGCAAATCTTCCAAGAAAACGAACCTTCCGGGACTACAAATTTGGCTGCGGTGCTGCTAGATTCTCTCAACAATTATTTTCAGCGCAAAGCATCCGGTAAGACCAAGCCAAATGGCGAAACCATATTAGTGGTGACGGACGGCGAACCGGACGATCGCAAGGAAGTAATGAAAACAATTATAGAGGCATCGCGGAAGCTCGATCGAGATGAAGAGCTGGCGATTTCCTTCATTCAAGTAGGGAATGCCCCGGAAGCGACTAAGTTTCTCAAGATATTGGATGACGAACTGCAAAGCGCCGGAGCTAAATTCGATATCGTTGATACAGTGACGATGGATGATATCGAAGGAATGACCCTGACGGAAGTATTGCTGAATGCAATAACTGATTGAGGAGGCTGCGGGTTGTTTGCGGGACTATATTTGTGCCTGGTTGCTGGGCAGGATTTTTTAAAGGGGGTTTTAAGTCATGGAATCGATCGATCGCCTGTTAGCTGAACTTAGGGCAGAATATCAAGCATCTCAAAAAAATCGCGACGCGCCAAGTCAGCCGCCAGTGGAAGCACAACCGCTTTCCCAACCAGCAGCAGTGCCGTCAAATCAAACTTTTAAAACAGCAGATATCAAGTATTCTGGTACTTTTGACAAGGATTTAGCTGAAATCAAGGCTGAATACGAAGCACAAAATAAAGCTCAGGAAGTGGCTGCACAACAACCGCTTCAGCCTCTGCACGAAGCAGAAAATAAACCTCAGGAAGTGACGGCACTAGCACCGAAGCCAGCAGAAAAGATTGTGCAGTCAGAGTTAGACGTACAAACGCACAGGCAGAAAGTTAGGCAAGCTCAGGTTTGGCTGAAGAATTTGGATAAAAATTCCGATGAGAGATATTGGTTCGATCAGTTTGCTTTTAAGTATAGTTCGAGGATAGATGCGGCGATCGACTATTTGCAAGCTGTGAATGAGTTTGATTGAAAAGGTTTGTAGTGAGGACTTTAGTCCTTCTTTAATGCGGACTGAAGTCCTCACTACCAACCCAAGAGAGAAGGTTTGTAGTGAGGACTTTAGTCCTTCTTGAATGCGGACTAAAGTCCTGACTACGAACCGAATGGTCGATCGTCTTTTGGAACAGATGTAGGATTCAGCAGAAATGAAGCCGATCTTTTTGCTGTACTTTCAGATAGCTTAATTTGTTTGAATTCAACAATACCATCGGCTATAAAAGAATCTCTCAAGGCCGCCTTTTCTCCGCTGTTAAAAACAGTTTCGTAAAATACTTCGCGAATGCCGGCGGAAATAATTAATTTCAAACAATAAATGCAGGGTTCTAAAGTCACATAAATGCTAGCTCCAGCCGTAGATATGCCGTGTTTGGCAGCAGTGGCGATCGCATTTGCTTCAGCGTGAACCGCCCGCGACGGCAAAGTTTTGCTAGCATCGCAACTGCTCAAACCCGGATAGCAGAAGCCTTGAGCCGTGCAGTGTACCGAACCTGAGGGGGAACCGTTGTAACCCGTAGCTAAAACTTGCCTGTTTTTAGCGATTACCGCGCCGACGGGAAATGCCAGACAAGTCGATCGCGTTGCGGCCAATTTTGCCAACATCAAAAAGTATTCATCCCAATTTGGTCTTTGATAGGTTTTATTCATAAGCTGCTGTATTTTTTTCTGTTCCAAAACGTTTTTAAGTTGGTTCAAAGCATCTTCATAAGTCTGAAACTGAACTTCAGCAATTACTGTAGGGATACCCAGTGGAAATCTTGATATAACTTTATCTTTTTCATAAATAATCACAATAGGAATATTATTCATTTCAGCATAAGCTAGCTCCATTCCCACACCAAAAGAGAAGGAGCCAAGGTAAGCAATGACTAAATCTGATGTACTAACTTGATGTTTGTCTCTCTCAAATACTTGGCTAGGACTAATGTCAGGGTTATTGATGGGATCGGTATACATATGTGGAACATACGCTTGAAAACCTATTTCTTGGCAAAGCAGACCAATGGCTTCATAGAAACTCTTGACTTCTGCTGGTTTCTCAATTCCTGTTAAAGCACCAGATATATATACTTTGTTCATTGATTTTTACGCTTTCTCAACAGTATTATTTTGGAACAGAGGTTGCTTTAGGGGTGGGTGCTATTTGTGTCTTTGGTGTGATGATTGGTTTTGGATCAAAAGAAGGTGGTGAAGAAGGTTTCAAAACTGCTACCCATGTCCCAATTGCTCCCCCAATTGCTGCTAATGCCGCGACAATCGTAGCCCAAACCATCGGTTCCCACTGTGGCAAATACTTAAAAACTAAACGGTAGCGAATAGATTTCTGTTTAAGCTCATCCTTGGCTTTTTTATATTCAGACGATTGCTCTAACGCTTTTAAAATATCATTTTTATCTCCTTTTCTCCACAGATTTTGTGAATCGTTTAACCAGCTTCTAAGTTCCGGCGGTGTTGGATAGTCTTCAGGAATAGCATCATGAAGCTTACCAGGATCGTCTCTATATGCCGAAGAAAAAGAAGATTTTGAACTCAACCTATGAATTCTTAAATATGCAATAGTATCACCTACTTTAATCTGTATATCGTTGTCTGATAAATTATGAAGAGCTATAGCCATCACACCTCCATAATTAGGATTAACTCTTGTTCCAAGATGTCCTATTCCCTGTGACACTAATTTTACTTGTGAATGAATTACTCCACATAAATAATTGTTAACAAATACTGACTCATTAGTCCATATTATAGCTGTTTTTCGGCTGGGAATTTTAATAAGTTTATTATCCTGCCGATCTTTTAAAAGCAAGGTTTGTTTCTGTTGAGTTTGTTGATCTATGTTAAATGTATAAGCATATTCACTTGCCGTTAGGCGTAAACAGCAACCTCTGATGCTATGTTCTTTCCCTTTAAAAGGATAAATAAATATCCCTCTACCTAGCTCATTGATAATATCCCACTCGCTTAGAACCGACATAAACTATTTCCTATGCTTTAACTTTACGACGCTTAGATTTATTGATCCTGAATATATTTTTTGCCAGTTGCAATGCAGCCAAAAGCCTTCTGGATTTCTAGCCCTAAGTAACCTGAATGTTCAGGCTGTATTGCCGGAGAATTAGCACAAATTTCTCGTAATAGCTTGAGAGGATCTCTGCCACTATAATGCTTGGTAATTTCACCACTACCAGGAGTTGTTTGGGAAACAACTATTTTTTTATCCTCCAATTTGATGATGAAGTTTCCCACTGAATCGCAATCAGAATAACTTGGATCGAAATAACGTCTACGTTCTGCATCAACTATTTTTTGATAGTGCTGGTTGATAATCCGGTCAACTGAATCGAAAGTATCATCGTAGATATGAGCACTCTGACTAATCGTAATCAGTGGACCCATCTTTAGATCGTACTCCGATCGATCGGCGATCGCGTCTCGAATGTGTTCTTGCAATTTTCGCAATCCTATAGCGTTAGCAGGCCAGGCGCTAAACATATCGTTACTGCGGAAAGTAGCAGTCATTGACAGTTCGTTATCCACAACTCTTAGCCAGATATGGTTAAGGCATGGACTGCCACCTGAATCGTGATCGGCTACATCCCACAGCGACATAACTGCACTAGCAGCGTCAATCTCACCTATTAATTTATTAATAACTTGTTCAATCTGGTCGCGTCCATTAAACCAAGAACGAAGACGCTGCCCATAAGTGTATTTAACACCTTCTCGTTTCACTGAATCATCTAATATTTGTGAAGTGTATTCTTGAACAAAAGGACGGTCAATGGGCAGATAATTTGGTTCGGGGAAATAAAAGCCTGGTGGCTCATTTTTCACCACAGCTATTAAATCAATTAATTCTTGCCATTTGCCATCGTAGCCAGTCGGTCGAATTGTACCTGTTGTTTTGATGCGATGAATAATTTTAACCCAAGTTTCTGCAATAGTTGTTCCTTCTATCCGATGACCGTAACGCGGTCCAGGTTGAATAGTAGGAACGATTTCAGAGATAGGAAATTCTAAGTAATTACCCCAGGGTTCAAGTATGTTCTGTTGTGAGTAAGACTTGACAGAGGCTACAGCTTCAGAAATGGATTTTGCTTCTACAGGTTCCTCTATCGATTGTCGTAATTGTTCCAAAGCACTAGCTGGAATTTCAATATCAATATACCCAGTAATGGGAGATTTAATCACCCAACATTTTCGTCCGGTATCACTGGTTCCTTCTGTAAACCCATTACGGAAGAAGTCCAGCAGGCATTTACATCCACCAGCATTGAGGTCTTCTTTTGTAGCGTTCATGATTACTAAAAAGCGGACATGGGGATTGAATAAAAGATTCCGAATCAGAAAGCTAATTCCACGAGTTGAACTGTACAACTGTCCAATCACAGCAAACTCATGGGCGTGAAGGTGTTTGGCGATCGCTTGCTTTACAGTCCATCCAGTCACTACAGCGGTTTGACCAGTTCCGCAAATCAGTTGGTTTGGCTTGTGTAGTGGTTTGTACTGGAATAGGGTTGCCTGCTGACTCATTACTGTGATGGTGACTACAAGTCAAAAAAAACTGCTAGAACAGCTTAACAAACTTTGAGGACATTTTTGCTAAAATTTTACCAAGATTTTTATGAATGAACCGCATGGTAGAGGGGGCAGAGGGTGCAGTGGAGGAGAAGAGAGAGATTAAGCAATCATTAATTTCAATAAAATCTGAATATTTAGCAAAACAATTTAAGTTTTTTAAATGAGTAGTTCGTTGACAGCTACCCTAAAACCTGTAAGTACCCTTTGAGTGTTAACAACTTCATCTGCATTAAACAACAGCCAGCGTTCCCCGGCATTCACAAATATTAATCTAGCTTCAGGAAAAAGCAGCCAGACTTCTTGACAGCCCGACTCCAAATATTCGTGAGCTTTTGCAAATAATTCTTCGCCGCTATCTTCGGGAGAAGCAACTTCTGCTATCAAGGGAAAACTTTGGGAAAATGCTGTAAAATTGCCTGATTGTGGCAGCAGTTCGGGAGTAATGTAAGCGATATCTGGTCGGCGGCCCTGCTTGTTAGTGCGACAAAGTATTTCGGTCAGAACTTCTCCTCCCTGTCCGCTGGAATTTTGGTAATTTCTCCAGGATGTAGATAGTTTAGATTGAGCCAAACTGTGTTTGAATGTCATTCCTGTTTTCTCTACTAAGTTGCCGTCAACCCATTCCATTCTATCAGGCGGTTTGACTAAAAAATCTTCGAGAGATATGATTGTTTGTGGATCAGATTTGGGTTGAATTTGTGGTGTATTTTCTAATTCGGGCGGTGATTCTGGCTGTGATTTTTTGTCGGCATTTTTTGGTATGATTATAGTAGCTGTCACGATCGCAACCTCTCTTTGAATATTTTAAGTTTACAGGAGATTAGCCTTTGATGACTGGATTAAATAAGGTAACTTCTATGATACTATCAAACCGATTTTCTGAAGCCCTCACCTATGCCGCCGAATTGCACGCAACTCAAGTCCGCAAAGGTTCTGGTGTTCCGTATATCGCTCATTTATTGGGTACTGCTAGTATAGCTTTGGAATACGGGGCTTCGGAAGATGAGGCGATCGCAGCTTTGCTTCATGATGCGATCGAAGATCGAGGCGGCCCCACCACCCGCGAAGCCATCCGCAACCACTTTGGGGATACCGTCACAGCGATTGTAGACGGCTGTACCGACAGCGATGCGACACCGAAACCCCCTTGGCGCGATCGCAAACAAGCTTATATCGATCGCATTTCTCAAGCTTCCCACTCCGTCAGATTGGTCTCGGCGGCTGATAAACTTTATAATGCGCGATCGATCCTGAAAGATTACCGTGAATTAGGCGATCGCGTTTGGGAACGCTTCAAAGGCAAAAAAGATGGTACTCTCTGGTATTACAATTCTTTAGTAGAAGCATTACGCCAAGCTGAATCTACACCAATCGTTGAAGAATTAGCCCGCACAGTTTTAGAATTGAACAAGCTTTCCGAAGATAAAAGGTAAAAGCCATAGGACTAATGCCAACTGGCACATATCGTAGGTGCGTCAAATCTGGAACCCTAGATAATCGTTGTATAACTTCGTCTGACGCACCCTAGAGGTCTAGCAGATAACTAATAACCAGTAACCAATAACTACTAACAAATGGCAAACGTTCGCTTAGAAAATATTACTAGACGCTACCAAAATGTCACCGCGATTGAAAACATCAGTTTCAAAATCCCGGATGGAGAATTTTGGGTATTAGTCGGGCCCTCCGGCTGCGGAAAGTCTACAATTATGCGGACAATTGCAGGTTTGGAAACTGCAACTTCTGGCAATCTTTATATTGGAGATAATTTAGTTAATAACATTCCGGCGAGACAGCGCGATGTCGCAATGGTATTTCAAAATTACGCGCTTTACCCGCACATGACTGTCGCCGAAAATTTGGCTTTTGGATTGCGGATGCGGAATGTTGATGCTGCAAAAATTAAAGAAAGAGTCGAAATTGTAGCCCGATCGCTGTCGATCGATCACCTCCTCAACCGCAAGCCGAAACAGCTATCAGGCGGACAGCAGCAGCGGGTAGCACTCGGAAGGGCGATCGCCCGCGAACCCAAAGTATTTCTTTTAGACGAACCGCTTTCCAACCTCGACGCCCAACTGCGAGACGACACTAGGGCCGAACTCAAACAACTCCATCAAAGGCTGGGAATTACCACAGTTTATGTCACCCACGACCAAGTGGAAGCGATGACTTTAGCTGATAAAATTGTAGTTTTAAATGGAGGCAAAATTCAGCAAATCGGAGACCCGCAAAGCATTTACGCTAAACCAGCTAATCGGATGGTTGCCACATTTTTAGGCAATCCTGCTATGAACATTTTACCTGCAATTTATGCAAACGAATCTTTTCAGGTAGGAAGTCAATCTTTAGCCTGTCCGCCCTCGATTCATAAAAGATTGCAGGCGAAAGAAGGACAAGCATTTGATTTGGGAATTCGTCCAGAAAATATAGAAATCTTTACGCCACAAACAGCAGAAGAGGATGATTTCAATAGGGATATTTGGGCTTTAGAAAAAGTCCCTCTCGATGTAGAGGTAAAAGTAGTTGAACCTCTGGGGCGAGAAATTTTAATCCGGGCGAGTTTACCTGCGTTGGGTGCTGAAACTACTGTACAGTTACAAGTACCGGCGGGTGTTCGCTTGCGTCCGGGCGATCGGCTGACGGTACAGCTTGACTTCGATCGACTATTTATTTTTGACCCATCCACCGGCGAGGCGCTGTATCCCTAACCGCATTAAATCTCAAAGGTCAAATAGATTTGATTTATGCACTTGCAACCTCAGAAACCCGGTTTCTACGAATATTTCTCGTTTCTCGTTGCAAATTTTTCTCAGAAACTGGGTTTCTAGCCCCGGCTTTCTGCGATCGCAGTCGGTAACTCCTGTTCCATCTCAAATCTCAAATCTCAAATCTCAAATCGCTCGACTGTTCCATCCACAGGCTAGGTCTCAGTCTTCTTCACAAAACTTTACACTTGACGTTTCGGAATTTACGCAGTAATGATAGAATGATTGTATTGCGAAAAAAAATCATCCCTCTAAAGGCGTACTTTTGTGAACGGGCATCGCGACCAAAAACTTCGCATCTGCGCTCGAAAAGCGGCAATCCCGCCGCATAGGGATTAACTGGCGAACCAAAAACTCCGAAAAACTTTCTAGCGGCATTTCTTAGATGAATCCCGATAACCTGCCTCAAATGCTGCAAACTGGATTTCACCTAACTTTAGGTGCAACTTCCTTTTTACTTGAGACACTGCAAGATCCCCAGAAGCGAGAAGAAAATCTGGACAAACTTCGTCAGTCGGATTTAAGTCCACTAGCTTCGGAGTTGGTTGAAAAAGGAGAAATGACCGATCGAGAAGCCCGTAATTTTGTCGATACTATTTTCTCTCAACCAGGCGATCGGGAGAATGCACGCAGCGAGGAATCCGGATCGCATCAGCAATCGGATACAGCAACTGACACTCCTCCCGAGTTGGTTGTACAGCCTGATGTAAAACTAGAGATTCAAGAATTAACTGCACAGATGGCAGCGCTCAGAATAGAGTTGGAAAATTTGCGCGCTGAAAATTACCCTGATTAAAGGATCAAGCATCTTTAACACAGCCCGAATTTAGTTGGAAACCCACTTGCAAACCCACTTGCAAACTTATTAAACAGAACCACAATTTAGTCGTTGTCCCAGTTTTCAGTACCGATTAAGTCGGCGATGCGATCGCGCAACAAGAAATCGCATTTTTCCAATTCTCCTTCTACGCAAGCCCATTCTCGGGGCGGAATGAACTGACACAGTGTGTAAATAGGCTGTTGCCTGCTGAGTACGCCTTCATGGACGAGGTGGCGTGCTTCGTCTTGGATAACATCTAAAGAGTATTGGATTCTGATAGTTGACTGAATCATAATGCGCCCTCAAGGTTTTACTACTAAAAAATTATGGCCCTGTTAATAATATAATCCAAACTTAGGATTATGGAAGTTAATTTTTTTTCTGTATACTGAGATACTGTTTGCAGATTAATTTGAAAAACTTATAGAGATGATGAGCGAGCAATGGGATCTGCTTGGGGATTTTGAGACGTGGCAGATATTCCAGGCTAACACGCGAATATACGGCAAAGCTTCATTCAGGACTTAGAAAGTTGCGACAGATTCCCGGTTTCTGGATGCTGCGCCGCAAAAGCAAAATTTTTGACAGAAACCGGGTGGATCGATTTAAGTGCTGATGAAGCCAAGGAAAGACTCAGCAGTCTGGCAGATCAAGCATTCCCCGTTTTGTTAATGCCGAACAGCAACTCTAGAGTGAGAGATTGCGCTGCGGGCATTTGTCCGAAACAAAATATATAAGGAATAGTCGGAGGCAAGTGCGGCAAAAATTGTTCTAAAACGTAGGGACTTCCGTAAACTACCACAGCTTGCAGTTCTCCCGTCTTTAATAAATTCTTAAACCAATCTTGAGCCGCTTGGGTCAATCCGGCACTACCTCGGAAGCAATTGCCGCGAATGAAAATTTGCAGCAGTGTCGGAGAAAAATGCTCTGCGCTTGAATTATGACTCAAATCGCCTGTCCGATCGTCAATTAGTTGCAATTCGTAACCAAACTGTTCGGGAATAGCGATCGCCGGAGTGTGTTTTCCCAAAAACTCGCAACCCAAAACATCATCTACCACAATCAAATTCCGCAAAATTTGCTTTTCCGAGGGTTTTTTAGCCACTAAAGGCAAAGCGCCACCAAATTTTAAAGAATCTCGCAAAATATCGGCAGCCGTCGCCCTTGCCTCTGCTGTTGCCAGCAAAATTAAGTCGCTGGAACTCCCACCCTTGCTCAGAGGCGGTTGAGGGGGGTCGAATTTGGGATTTGTCGCTGTTTGGTCGATCGACAAACCCACTTTAATTTTCGCCTTCCAGATTCGATTGACAGATTCCTTGATTTGTGCTATGTCGAGTCGCCCTAGAGTGACAGCTTCGCAGACAGCCAGAATCGCCCCTTCTGGGTCAAGCGGCATCAGCAAAACATCAGCACCAGCCTCAGCGGCCAAAACAGCAGCTTCATTAGCGCCGTACTTATTGGCGATCGCACCCATCACCAAAGCATCAGTCACAATCAAACCATCAAATCCCAACTCTTCCCGCAGCTTCCCGATCAAAATTTTGCGAGAAAGAGTAGCCGGAAACTGGTCATCCCAAGCCGGAATCAGCAAGTGAGCACTCATCACAGCATCGACCCCGGCGGCGATCGCCCCTACAAAAGGAGGCAACTCGATCTCAGCCAATCGATCGGGCGAATGCGACAAAACCGGCAATTCCAAGTGAGAATCAACCGCCGTATCTCCGTGGCCGGGAAAATGCTTAGCCGTAGTTAAAATCGGGTGTTCACCTGCACCGCGAATAAAAGCACTTGCCAATTTTCCGACAATTTCCGATGTCTCGCCAAAAGCGCGGACGTTAATCACAGGATTGTCGGGATTGTTGTTAACATCGACCACCGGTGCGAGAATCCAATTGAGACCGATCGCCCTAGCTTCGATCGCAGTCACAGCCCCCATTTGTTCCGCATAGCGATCGGCTTTACCTGCATCGTGCCGCGCAATTTCAGCAATAGCCATCGGCGGCCCAAACCAAGTCGCTCCGGCGAACCGCTGGCCGACACCTTCCTCAATATCAGCAGCCAGCAGCAGCGGAAATTTTGCCCAAGACTGCAATTGGTGCGATCGAACAGCCAATTCCGCAGCACTTCCCCCCACCAAAATTACCCCACCCACGCCCAAATTTTCCAGATAATAGCGGAGTTTGTCGGCCGTTGGTTCCCAGGCTCGATAGCGAATTTGGTGGTCAAACAAGTAGCCTGAAGCGCGCACCACGAACATCTGGGCTACAAGTTCGGGTAAGGAAAGATTGTCAATCATTCGATTTTAGATTTGGGAATTGGGAATTGGGAATTGGGAATTGGGAATTGGGCATTGGAATCATAGATTTGGACACTCGCATTACATAATTCCAATGCCACCGGACTTGAGATTAATCCTCGTCTTCTTCTAAATCATCATCATCATCATCATCATTTGCCAATTTTTCGCCATCATCCGTCAATTCTTCGTTGTCAAACATACCTGGTTTGCGATCGGCAGAAAGCTGATTCAGCAGTATCACCATTTTATCACCCCGTTCCAGGGAACGGTCTTCGAGAAATATCACTTCCGGCGTCCGACGCAGTTGTACCCGCTGGCCTAACTGGTTGCGGACATAGCTAGTTGCCGATTTCAAACCTTCCATAGTCTCGGCCTTGGCCTCATCAGTACCGTAAATGCTGACAAAGATTTTTGTATGCTGAAGGTCTCCCGAAACAATGACATCGGTAACGCTAACCATACCTGCACCGACTCGATCGTCCTTAATGCCGTTGATCAACATCAGGCTGACTTCCCGCTTAATCATTGAAGCTACGCGCTCTATGCGACGACTTGTAGCCATACCAATTATCCCCTACTTTTATATCAGCCATTTTCTATCAATTCTTAGTTTGACACAAAGCCGTAGGCGGGAGTTCTGCCAAAAGTACGCCACAATGAATTTTGGCTAACCTAGCCGTGTCCCGATCGCCAATAAAAACATAAAAACTATGGATAAAGAATTTACCATTGGTCAAAAAGTCCGAGTTGTGGCGATGCCACCTTTCGTGAAAACTGCCGAACCGATGCCGATGCTGCGGCCTGCGAATGTAATTGCGATCGGGGCCCAGGGTGTTGTGATCGATCGGCGTCCCGGCAATTATTGGGGCATTCGATTTGAAAAAGGTGCTTTTCTCTTAGACAGTCAGTACATTGAAGCTGCTATCAGTTGACTGTTGGCAGTTGGCAGTTGACAGGAAAGCAGTTGGCGGTTGGCTTGTTGAATAGTTGTCATTGGTAATTGGGAATTGGTAATTGGGAAATTCTCCCTCTTCCTTCTCTCAACGGGAGCATCTCAGTTTTGCAAGAAGCATTTTTTCTTACAGTGCGAGCGTCCCCGCTCGCGTGTGTACAAGCACGCGAGCGGGGACGCTCGCACTATAGCAAAACTGAGATGCTCCCCTCTCAACTGTCAACTGTCAACTGTCAACTGTCAACTATTCAACAAGCCAACTTGGTCTCAAAACCCAAAGAATCAACCGAAAATTCTCCCAAAACTTCCTCTACAATAGGAGAGCCAAAAGTAAAAGTTTGAGGCTTTCCCAAATAATAACCTTGACCGTAATCTACCCCAAGTTCCTTGAGTTTATCCATAACTGCTTGACTTTCCACATACTCGGCAATAGTTTTAATTCCCATGGCGTGGGCAATTTTGGTAATAGCTTCAACCATGACAATATCAATAGGATTCTCGGCAAGATTCTTAATAAAATTGCCATCTATTTTGATATAGTCAACAGGCAAATTTTTCAGGTAAGCAAAAGAAGACATCCCGCTACCGAAGTCGTCCAAGGCAAACTGGCAGCCGAGTTCCTTGAGTTTCCAAATTAAGCAGGCTGCTTTGCTGAGATTCGCGATCGCCACGGTTTCGGTAATTTCAAAACAAATTATTTCCGGCGGTATTTGATAGAGAGAAAACTGCTCTTGAATAAAGTCGATGAATTTTTCTTCGTTAATGCTGTCCCCAGAAAGGTTGATCGCATAAAGGCTAGAATATTTGTCAAATGAAGCTTGTGAATTAGACAAGGGGCAGCAAGCAGGTAAGGTAACTATATTATCGTCTGCCCCGTGGTTTTGGACTAAGAGATTTGCCGTGAAAATTTGAGATAAATTGCTAAATAAAGTGCGAATTACCCAGCGATCGATCGCGTGCATCAAGTTATAGCGTTCGGCTGCCGGAATAAATGCCATTGGTGAGACTAACTGACCAGTCTGAAGTTGAAGGCGGAGGAGGATTTCGCAGTGGGTGCCGGTGGTGGGGAGCTCTCGCAAATGTACGATCGGCTGAGAGTACAAGCGAAACCGATTATCTTCTAAAGCTTGATTGATTTCGACCACCCACTGGGTTTCGCCGTGCTGTTTGATTAATTCGCGATCGCCCGGTTGATAAACCTGCACCCGATTGCGGCCTTTATTTTTAGCAGCATAGCAGGCTAGATCGGCCGCGCTCAACACCGCAGAAGTCGATACTGTTTTGCGATTAATTGCCACCAAACCGATACTGACGCCGATCGCAAAAGTTTTGTCCTGCCACGCAAACCGAAATTCCTGAATGTTTTGCAGTAGCAATTTTGCAACATCTAAGCCCTGTTCTGGCGGACAATTGTACAGGAGTACAGCAAACTCATCGCCGCCCAGGCGCGCCAAAATATCGGTTTTGCGGATATTGCTTTTAAGTAGCTGGCTGACTTGGCGCAGCAGTTCGTCGCCTGCAACGTGACCAGAAGTATCGTTAACTATTTTGAAGCGATCGAGATCCAGGTAAAGCATCACGTGTTCTTGACCGTAACCTTGAGAACTGTGCAGGGCGTGTTCTAGCTGGTACTCAAATTCGTGACGGTTAACCAATTGCGTCAGGGGGTCGTGAGTTGCCTGCCAGGTGAGTTGTCGCGCTTGAGTTCGCACTTGGGTGACATCTCGAAATACAACGACGGCCCCGACAATTGTGCCGTTGCTGGCGTGGATGGGGGCGACGCAATGGTCGATCGCAAATTCGCGGTTGTGGCGGGCAATCAGCAAGCTGTTGTGTCCTTGGTCAACAATCCGACCTTCGTACAAAGCAATTTGGGCGATATTTTCGATCGGCATCCGAGTAGTTTCGTCAACTATTCTCAACACGCCCGCGAGGGGCAAACCTTTAGCTTCTGAGGTTGACCAACCCGTGAGTTTTTCGGCAACTGGATTGAGGGTAGAAATGTAGCCGTGGCTGTCAGTAGCAATTACTGCATCGCCGATCGATTGCAGAGTAACTTGAGCTAGTTCTTTTTCCTTAAAAAAAGCTTGTTCCATGCGCTTGCGATCGCTAATATCCCGCTGCACGGATACCCAGTGAGTCAGGTTTCCCGACTCGTCAGCAACGGGTACGCTGTTGAGTTCCACCCAATAAGTTGAACCGTCTTTGCGGTAGTTGATCAATTCCAAGCGCAGGGGTTCTCGGCGAGAGAAAGCGCGGCGAATTTTGGCAACTTGAGCGCCATCGCTGTCGGGCCCGCGCAGACAACTCGGTGTTTGGCCGATAATTTCTGCGGGCCGATAACCGGTCATTTGGGTAAAAGCTTCGTTGACATAGATGATGGTGGGATCGGAGATATCGCTGTATCCCGCATCCATAATTACGATCGCATCGTTAGCGTTAACTACGGCAGATTCTAACAGTTGCAGCCGCACCTCTGCCTGCTTGCGGGTAACGATTTCCTGTTCCAGTCGGCTGTTAGTCAAGCTCAAAGATGCGATCGCTTTTTGCAATTCGCTAGTCTGTTCTTGGACGCTGGCGTGCAAAATATCGATCGCCCCGGACATTTCCATCGGGTCAAGTACGCTCAGTAAAGTGCTTTGAGTAACTATTCCCAGCAGTTCTCCGCCTTCGGCAGTGACTACTAACCTGCGGACTAAACGCTGCTGCATTTCCTGATGAGCCACCCAAAGCGAGTCTTCTGGCTTGAGACTAAATAAAGGGCTACTCATTACAGTTTCGGCGATCGTCTGCGACAAATCTATATCTAAAGCTTGAAATTCGACAATATCCCGTTCCGTGACTATACCTAGAGGAATTGGGAACGACAAATTCATCGATAATTCTGTTGGCGCTGTAATTACCACGCAGCTAACGCGGTGCTGCGCCATCAACTCGGCTAAACTGATAACTGACGAGGTAACAGGCGCTTGAATAACTTGTGCAGTCATTACTTCTTTCACCAGGCGCATTTTTAAGATATTTGCCGGTTGCACCATGCCTTGGCGAATGCTTTCTGGGGTAATTACTCCTAAAAGTTGACCGTCACTGTCTAATATTGGCAAATGGTGAATTCGTTGTTGCCCCAACAGAATTAAGGCGCTAAAAATGTCTCGATCTTCACCTTTCGTCAGAGTTGCTGCCGGCTGCTGCATAACTTCTGCGATCGTAACATTTTTTAAGTTTTTGCCCGATGCAATCAAATCGACGAGATCCCTCTCGGTGAAGATTCCTTGCAATTGGGAATTTTGAGCAGATTGGGAGTCGGATTTTTCGAGGGATTGTTCGACGACAAAGACGCAGATACCTCTGGCGTCTCTGAGGGCGCTTGAGGTGAGGGGATTTGGGATTTCTGTGAGTTGCGGGTAGATATCGGTGGGTGGAATGTCTGCGTTTAGAGAGCAACTTCCGCGCCGTTGGCCCATCAGGGTAATGACTTCTGCTAATGGGGTATCGGGCGCAACTGTCAAGGGGTAGCGGTCAATTACTTGATCTAAAGTCGGCAGATGCTTGGAGGAATCATTTTTTATCATAGGATTTAATTCATTTTGGCGATCGTCGCACAGACTCTACCACAGTCATAAAAAGCCCTGCTTTCCATGCAGTGCGTGGATTTTTACAGCGCTGCTGAGACATAATTAAATTTTTTTGTTAAAAATCCACCCGATCTGTGGTTGGCGAACTGGCCGGTGACAGCTCTGCCTCTACCTCTAAAGTTATAACCGTATATGGATTTTAAGTGTGCAAATTCTGTCCAATGACAGTTTTATTAACAAATATGTATTGGGGGAACTTTTTTCGATAGAATCAACCTATAACATCATTCATCACTAATCATATCCATCTTTAGAAGCAAACGTCTGTTTGCTGTCCGGGCTAACCTAGAAAAGGTAACTACAAAAACAGACCGTATTAAGTTCGGCAGTGTTAAGTTTTACGATATTAAGTTTTGCGAGCTTTTCTAGACCACCTGCCAGTTGCGGAGGACAATGAATATCACAGCAGGTCTGTGAATTCGATCGCAAATTTGCGAAAACGACCGTGGTAAGCTTGTAGATATAAACAGAAGAACTTAAACACCAAGTCTGGCGAGGAAAAGGGATTATGAAACGCCATCTATTAGCCGCAACTTTTTTAATTACTCCCCTACTGTTGGCCGGGCCCGCTAGCGCTGCAAATCCCGCTCACGTCAAGCAGCTACTCTCCACTGGGCAATGCTTTGGGTGTGACTTGTCAGGAGCAAATTTGGCGGAGGCTCATTTGATTGGTGCAGATTTGAGAGAAGCGAATTTGCAAGGCGCAAACCTCTCCAATGCTAACCTCGAAGGCGCTGACTTGACCGGCGCTAACTTGACGGGTGCCAACTTAACCGCAGTTTTCCTGACTAACGCCAGTTTAAATGGCGCAGACCTCGATCGGGCAAATCTGACAGCCGCCATCATCAACACCGCTGACGTATCAGGCGCATCAATGGAAAACATGACTATTACTGATGCCAAAATCTACAATACCCAAATCGGCGTAGGTGGCAGCTACGAGCAGTAAACTCTTTTAAATAATGCGAAGTACCAATTTTAAATTAAAAAACCCGGTTTCTCTCCAGAAACCGGGTTTTTAGTCTTTTTGTAGGTGCTCAGTATTGTAGGGTGCGCACTGCGCACCTTACGGCTGATGAGTATTGTAGGGTGCGCACTGCGCACCTTACGGCTGATGAGTCAAACCACTTTTTGCATTTAAATATTCAACACCTAAAAACCCAAATCCACAGCAATTCGGTGCGCGCAAGCAAACCCAGAAAATGCCACCGCATTTAAACCCTGTCCGGGAAACGTACTATCGCCGACACAATACAAACCTGGCATAGAAGTTCGATTAAACGGCATTCCCAACAAACCCATTAACTTCTGGCGGGGAATCGGCCCGTAAGTTCCATCTTCCCGGCCCAAAAAGCGGCGGTGAGAACGCGCCGTCCCAACTTCCATATAATCCAAACCAGCATCTAAACCCGGAAAAATCTTTTCTAATCTGTCAATAATTCTGCCGCCAGCCTCTTCTTTTTTATCCTCGTATTCCTGTGGCGAAAGTCCTTCCCACTCTTCCATCCAACTCGAAGTAAAAGCATGAACAATGTGATATCCTGCCGGAGCTAAATCTGGGTCGAGTACCGTCGGAATTGATACTAAAATAGTTCCTTCTGGCGCTTCCATTTTGTCCCAATCTTCTAACAAAATGTGGTGGCAGGCAGTGCCAGCAGGGATGACGCTGGCTTCTACTCCTAAATGCAAGCTCAAGAAACTGGGGGCTTTTTGATAGCGCTGCTGCCATTTCTTCTCGCTAGCTGGCATCTCTTCAGCAGGTAGCAGTTTCTCGAAAGTATCCCAGCGGGTGGCGTTAGAAACTATCCGCTTTGCCCGGTAAACTTCGCCGGTTACTAGCTCGACTCCGACAGCGCGGCCGTTTTCTGTGATAATTTTTTTGGCTTTAGCTTTGTACTGAATTGTCCCGCCGCATTTTTCTAATCCTTCTACTAATTTTTGGGCAATTTGACCGACTCCGCCTTTGGGATAATTGATACCGCCGTAATGTCTGTCAGAAAATACCATTCCGGCGTTAATCATCGGCGTTAAGTCTGCGGGTACTACAGACCAGTAGTAGCATTCCATGTCGATAAATTTCAGCAAAGTCGGGTCTTTTATGTAGCGCCGCGCTATGTCGCCAGTATTTTGAGGGAGATATTTTACTAATCCCAAACAGGCTAAAGGATTCTGAAAAAAGACTCGAACTAGATATCCAGGTTCTTCTAGGGATAGCAATTCCATGCCGTTGAGGCAGTTGAATACGTTCCAGCATTCGCCGTAAAATTTCTGGATGCCTTCGCGCTCGTGAGGAAACCTGTCAATTAATTCTTGCAAGTATTTGTCATAAGGCTGGGGAACTTCCAGATCGAGACCTGAGGGTAGGTGATAGTGAAGCTGTACCGGGTCGGGGATTGTTTCTAGGGTGACGTTGACGGCTTTGAGGGCGCGGGTGAGGAGGTTGGTGGTGCCGCGCTGTCCGAACCCAAATATCATGGAGGCTCCGACATCAAATCTGTAGCCTTCTCGATCGAAATATCCAGCACTACCCCCCGGAATTGTGTAGCTTTCGAGCACCAAAACTTTGGCTTTCTTGGCTGCTAGCTGGGTTGCAGTCACGAGTCCGCCAATGCCGGAACCGATGACTATCACATCAAACTCTTGCTCTGTCGGGCGGGAGTTGGCGGAGAATAACTGGGATTGGGTAGGGGCTGACATTAGGTTAAAAATCTTAATATTTTTACAATTTTACAGTCGATCGCTCCAGAAGGAAGAAGTCCTTAGTCCTTAGTCATTAGTCAGCAGTCATTAGTTATTTGTTAGTGGCTACCAATTCCCGATGCTATAAGGCCCAATGCCCTGTTTGGCCAATGCCCAATTACCAATTCCCCGTGCCCCTGCTTCAAAAAAAATGCGGGAACAGTCTACCATTGCCGACTGCCCCCGTCTGCCTATCCTTTGAGAGGAGAACACTAAAAATTACTATAGCCTTGTTGCTAATTTATGTCAATACTATTGAAAATATATTTCAATAAAGTGACGAAGGTCTACAAACAAAGAGACTTATAGGATTTTAGATTTTAGATTCAAAGAATGGAAGATTGTGATAAGTTGCACAGAGCGATCGTTAGCGAAGTCCGCCCCTACGGGGGGCTACGCCAACGAAAACGATCGCACCGCATCAAATCCTTCAAATCTAGCAATTTCCCCAATTTCCTCATGCCCCTGCAACTGCGCGTTTACGTTCCGCCCCACCCGTTAATTAAACATTGGCTGGCTGTCGCCCGCGACGCCGCCACCCCATCGGTACTTTTTCGTTCTGCGATGACAGAATTGGGACGCTGGCTGGCCTACGAGGCAATTCGAGATTGGCTACCGACAGTGGAAGCAACGGTGCAGACGCCTTTGAGCCCATGTGCGGCGACGTTTATTAACCCGGAAGCTCCGTTGGTTGTGGTACCGATTTTGCGGGCTGGTTTGTCACTGCTGGAAGGAATTCAGACGGTTGTGCCGCTGGCTTCGATTTACCATCTAGGTATGGCGAGGAATGAGGAGACGCTGGAGCCGACTTGTTATTTGAATAAATTGCCGGCGCAGTTTAACCCCCAAACGCGGGTGATAATTAGCGAGCCGATGCTGGCGACTGGCGGGACGATTGTGGCGACGATGCAGGAATTGATTTCACGGGGAATTGATCCGAGTTTGATTCGGATTATTTCTGTGGTGGCTGCTCCTCCGGCTTTGAAGCGGCTGAGTACGGAGTACCCGAGTTTGGTTCTTTATACGGCAACGATCGACGAAATAGTCAACGAACAGGGGTTTATTGTACCTGGTTTGGGTGATGCGGGCGATCGAACTTACGGCACATAAACCAGGGAATTTTGGATTTTGGATTTTGGATTTTGGATTGACTCGACAGATAACTGTGGGGCTTATATCCGTGTTTGGGTGAGGCGAGCAGTTTCTGGAATTGGTTGCGGAATCTCCGGCAAAAAAAGATGGGCCTGGCGCAGGTAAAAGCAGGCACAGATAAAGTTAAAATCCAAAGTAGAAGTCAAAAATAAATAGCGTTTAGCACTCATTGCCCGTGAAACTTGATTCTGTACCGCCAAACTCGTCTGCTTCTGACTCAGAAACCCCCAATTCTGATTTGCAACCACAAGTACAACTACAAAAACTTAAAGAGACTTCTGAGATTTGTGCTGCTTTAACCCCGGAGCAGGCAGAAGTTTCAGTGAGTGCAAACCCCGATATCTGTCAGGAAGAAAAGCAACTGAAGCCGAAGCACTGGGCAATTTTTGCTTCGACTTTTGTAACTATCTTTTTAGCTGAAGTTGGAGATAAAACTCAAGTTGCGATTTTGTTGATGACGGCTGAATCTCGGAATCCTTGGATTGTGTTTGCGGGTGCGGGTTCGGCTTT
Source organism: Microcoleus sp. PH2017_08_TRC_O_A (assembly GCF_020738665.1). Lineage (NCBI taxonomy): Bacteria > Bacillati > Cyanobacteriota > Cyanophyceae > Oscillatoriales > Microcoleaceae > Microcoleus > Microcoleus sp. PH2017_08_TRC_O_A. The sequence goes on along the minus strand of NZ_JAEQCE010000032.1, from coordinate 81,921 downwards.
GATTGCAACGAGTTTGTTGGGAGTTTTGCTGGGAAGGTGGCTGGCGACTCGAATCGATCCGAAAACTTTGGAGAAGGCTGCGGGAGTGATTTTGCTGGCGATTTCGGCGGTTTTACTTTGGGAAGTGCTGAGTTAAACGATTTTAGATTTTGGATTTTGGATTTTAGATTTGGGAATTACTGATTATGTTTGGGTAAGTCCAAAGAAACCGGGTTTCTGGCTAAATTTAGCGATTAAACCGAGGATTTTGGACAGAAACCCGTTTTCTGGGAGCCTGTGGGTAAGTTGTAGATTTCTAAAAAGCTAACTGATAACTAAAAAAAATATGGATTGGCAACTTTTAGGCATAACTTTTATTACGGTGTTTTTGTCAGAATTGGGTGACAAAAGTCAATTAGCTGCGATCGCCCTTGGTAGCAGTTGCAACTCGCCGCGGGCTGTATTTTTTGGTACGGCGTCGGCGCTGCTGCTGGCGAGTTTCCTTGGTGTTTTGGTTGGACAAGGTACGGCGGAGGTGTTACCGGAGAGGTTGGTAAAGACGATCGCTGCGATCGGATTTGCGGTGATGGGCTTGCGTTTGTTGTGGCCGAAATCTGAATTATCTGATGTGTCAGAAGAATCCGAATAAGAGGACACGGCAGTGCCGTTTCCCTACCCCAATTCATTGTAGGGAAACGGCACTGCCGTGTCCTAATTTTTATGGTTGATTAAACTTCGTTTTGGTAGCACCAGCCAAGCAGCGTACCGCCGACAGCCAACTTTAGCGCTTCCAAAACAAAATATCCTTGGTGCAGTGTATTCATGCCGGCGGGCACTTCTGCTGCGGAGTCGAACAGATTTAGCTGCATTCCCAAGGCGCTCATTTGAGGTGTGAGCCCGTAGGTGTCAATCAGGGCGATCGCCAGAAGTACCAATGATAATACGATTGCTGTGCGAGTACGCTTGCCGGAGTCACCCATTAAATTGCTCAAAACCATCAAACCCGTTGCTACGAATCCCGAACAGATTAACTCAACGCGGTTAAATCCCCAGAACATTAAATTTCCGGCTGTTGCAAAATCAGAAGATACCATCATGCCAGATACGTAGAGACTCGGCATAATAACTAGATCGATAATCAGGCTACCGCTGAGCCAGAAAATTAAGGCTACCATGACAATTGCTTGCCAGCGGGGTCTGATTGATTCTACTCTCGACGATGTAATAGCTGTCATAAAAATTAGACCCTCTAAAATTTTCTTCTGCCTTTTCTAGAGCTTAACGAACTTTTTCCTAAAATCGTGTTAAGTATTTTTAAATTAATGGTAACTTTTGTGTAACTGAATTAGAAGAATTGTTAAGCTTGTCGGCGAAAAGTAACAGTTGAAAAATTGTGGCGATCGCCAAAAACGATTGATAATTACTCATTCCAGCAATATACCGATCAAATTTATGTGTTATTATTACAGTTAAATTGCCAAATATCAAAGATATTAGCCAATGATTGAAATAAACAAAATTCTGGAATTAAGTGCGGCAATAGCCAATCAATTTAAACCAGAAAAAATAATTTTGTTCGGCTCTTACGCCTATGGGAATCCCACGAGCGATTCGGATGTTGATATGTTGGTAATTTTATCTTCAGAAGGTAATAATTTTCGCAAAACTTGGGAAATACTAAGTAAAATTCAACCGAAATTTGCTCTAGATTTATTAGTGCGAACTCCTGCTGAAATTGAACAACGGCTAGCTTGGAATGATTTATTTCTCAGGGAAATTATCGAAAAAGGAAAGGTGATTTATGAATCCGCTGACACTTGAATTCATCGAAAAGCTTGCAAACAAATACGGTTGAGGTTTGGTTTGACTCGACAATACCTAAATTATGCTTTAATTTTATTTTAATTCTTCAGTCTGCGGAGGCAGACATCGTTTATACATACCTGGTTTCAACCGCAGACTCTTATAAATATAGCCTTTCTCAAAAAAGTGATGTATGCCCGCTAGTCCTATGCCCTATGCCCTATGCCCTATGCCCTATGCCCTATCCCCTATCCCCTATCCCCATGAGTACCTCATCTTTCTGAGAAAGGCTATAATATATGCCTAAATTTCAATTCTCATCTTGGCTTCCCCGTCTCCCCACTCAAGTCTGGATTCTCGCCGCCGGCAGATTCCTCTCGCAAAGCGGTAGCGGCTTTACTTTATTTTACGCGCCGATCTTTTTTGTCGATCGCGTCGGCTTGTCTGCAACTGCTGTTGGGATTGGTTTGGGTAGCGGTTCAATCTCGGGAATATTCGGCCGCATTTTGGGCGGTTCTTTTTGCGATTCCCAATTTTGGGGAAGGCGGCGAACTTTATTGCTGGCGGCAATGATTTCGGCTGTCGCTTCTTTTCTGTTGGCGGCGACTCATGATTTTCCAGGTTTAGTTGCTGCTAATTTATTGATGGGTTTTGGTGTGGGTTTGTATTGGCCTCCAACGGAAAGTATGGTTGCGGATTTAACTGAGGGCGCACAGCGACAGGAGGCTTTTGCTGTGACGCGGCTTGCTGATAATTTGGGTTTGCAAGTTGGGATTATTTTGGGCGGTGTTTTGATTGCGGTAACGGGGAATTATCGATCGCTCTTTATGATCGATGGTATCTCGTTTTTAGTGCTGTTTGCGGTGGTTGCAAGTGCGATCGCAGAAACCTACAAACCAGCTAATTCAACGGATACAGGCAAAAAAAGTCTCAAAAATGGCTGGATGGTGGCGTTGGGCGATCGCACTTTGCTAGTCTATGCTTTAGTCAATACTCTGTTTACTCTCTACATTTCCCAAATTCAAACCACGATGCCGTTGTATTTTAGCAAGTTTGTGCAGGCGGGGACATCGGGAACAGGCTTTTCTACGGGTACAATTACGGTTTTGTTTGCTTTTAGCACATTTTTAACTGTGGCTTTGCAGATGCCGATTGTTAAGGCTTTGAGGCGGTTTTCTCATCCCCAAGCTTTGATGATTTCGGCGCTGCTGTGGGGAATGGGGTTTATTGCGATCGGCTTGACGGGAATGGCTGCAACTGGCAATCTATTTTTAGCAGTTGTTGGCTTGACTTTTTTGTCGGTGGCAACGGTTGCTTATACGCCTTTTGCTTCGGCTTTGGTGGTGGATTTAGCACCGGAGTCTTTACGCGGCGTGTATTTAGCGGTTAATTCTCAGTGTTGGGCGATCGGCTATTTAATCGGCCCACCGCTGGGCGGTTTCGCTTTGGATCGAGGTAAATGGGCGGCGGATAATTTCTGGTTGGGCTTGGCTATTAGTGTGATACTGGCGATCGCAATTTTGCAAAAGGTCGATCGAATGTTAAAAAGTAGAATCTAATCATATCAAATAGAATAAATGGCGATTGATGTCAAATCCGTTGGCAATGGAGTAAGATTAAACGAACCGCGAAGGCGCTAAGGACGCGAAGGAAGAGAAAGAAGATGATCCGGTTCTTCCTTCGCGCTCTTTGTGTCTTCGCGGTTTAATCATTCCGATTAACTTATTTTCGCCGATCGCCCAATTTGCGATAAACCGCCCTCAAATCAACCTGATGGTGAGCCAAAGCAACCAAAGCGTGATAAAATAAGTCCGCAACTTCCCCGGCGATTCCGTCTTTATCATCATCTTTGCAAGCCATCACAACTTCCGCCGACTCTTCGCCAATCTTCTTGAGAATCTTGTTATCCCCGCCCTCGAACAACTTGCAAGTATAAGAAGTTTCGTTAGGATTGTCACGCCGATCGCAAATTACGTCAAACAATTGAGATAACATATCCCCCGGCGGCGCCACAATTTCCCCGTCAACTTGGTGAAAACAACTTCTTTCACCCGTGTGACAAGCAATATCTCCCACTTGTTCGACAGTCACCAGCAAAGCATCGCTATCGCAGTCGTAACGCAGCCCTTTGACATTTTGAACGTGTCCCGAAGTCGCCCCTTTGTTCCAAAATTCGGCGCGAGAACGGCTCCAGAACCAAGTTTGACCGGTTTCCATGGTTTTTTCGAGCGACTCCCGATTCATCCACGCCATCATCAACACTGTGCCGTCTAAGTAATCTTGGACGATCGCAGGCACTAAACCGCGATCGTCATAACGGATCTTTTCAATTGGGATCGATCGGCTCAAACTAGATAAATCAGTACCAGACATAATTTTATTGCAGCTTTTCATATAAATTAACGCTTTCGTGTCGGATATTTTTTTTATTAACCGCAGAGAGCGCAGAGGACACAGAGAGAAGAGAGGAGATTAGGCAAGTGATTGGCCAATTGTCAAGAACTATTTTACAAATTATTACAATTGAGACCTAGGAGTGCTAGTGCGACAAATCCTAAAAAACCCGAGCTAGTATTGCTACTGATTGGTTTGTATCCTAAAATCTACTACTATAGTTTCCTTGAATCGGCTTAGCCTTTAACCAGAAGTCGCTATATTAAGTATCCTACCAACAACAGACCTTCACTAAGGAGAAAACATTGGTTTCTACAACCTTGAAAACCACCAAATCAGAAGAAATATTCGCCGCCGCCCAGAAATTGATGCCCGGTGGCGTTAGTTCCCCCGTCCGCGCCTTCAAATCCGTAGGCGGACAGCCCATCGTCTTTGACAGGGTAAACGGAGCCTACATTTGGGATGTTGACAGCAACCAATACATTGACTACGTAGGTACTTGGGGCCCCGCCATCTGCGGCCACGCCCACCCCGAAGTCATCAAAGCCCTCCACGAATCCTTAGAAAAAGGTACGAGTTTCGGCGCACCCTCCCTCTTGGAAAACGTCCTCGCCGAAATGGTCATCGATGCCGTTCCCAGCATTGAAATGGTACGATTTGTCAATTCCGGTACCGAAGCTTGTATGGCCGTTTTGCGGCTGATGCGAGCCTTCACCGGGCGCGACAAACTGATTAAATTTGAAGGCTGCTATCACGGACACGCCGATATGTTCCTGGTAAAAGCAGGTTCCGGCGTGGCAACTCTCGGCCTTCCAGACTCTCCCGGCGTGCCGAAATCCGTTACCGCCAACACCCTCAACGCTCCTTACAATGATTTGGAAGCAGTCAAAGCTTTATTTGCCGAACATCCGGGCGAAATCGCAGGCGTGATGCTAGAACCTGTTGTAGGAAATGCCGGTTTTATTGTACCGGATGCAGGTTTTCTCGAAGGTTTGCGGGAAATTACCAAAGATAACGGTGCTTTGTTGGTGTTTGATGAAGTAATGACTGGTTTCCGCATCGCCTACGGCGGAGCTCAGGAAAAATTCGGTGTCACCCCAGATTTGACAACTTTGGGTAAGGTTATCGGCGGCGGCTTGCCCGTGGGAGCTTACGGCGGACGGCGCGATATTATGGGGATGGTGGCTCCCGCAGGCCCGATGTATCAAGCTGGTACGCTTTCGGGAAATCCTTTGGCGATGACTGCTGGGATTAAAACTTTGGAATTGCTGCAAAAACCCGGCACTTACGAACAGTTGGACAGGATTACGAAAAAACTGTCCGAGGGATTGCTGAAAATTGGTAAGGAAGCGGGACACGCTGTTTGCGGCGGACAAATTAGCGGGATGTTTGGCTTGTTTTTTGCGGCGGGCCCGGTTCACAATTACGATGATGCGAAAAAGTCTGATGTAGCAAAGTTCGGCCGCTTTCACCGGGGAATGTTGGAGCACGGAATTTATCTCGCTCCTTCGCAGTTTGAAGCTGGATTTACTTCTTTGGCCCATACTGACGAAGATGTCGATCGAACTTTAGCAGCCGCCCGCGAAGTGATGGCTAGTATTTAAGGCTTTGCAGTCAGGAATGCAAGTTCTTAAAACTCAGAGATAAAAAATTAAAGTCCTGACTGTTTTTTGCAGTCAGGACTTTAATTTTTAACAAATAGCCAATCCGCGTTAAAAACCTCTCGGGGCTGTAGCAAAAGGCGAGAAACCCGGTTTCTACAAAATTTTGTGTTTAGTAATGAGAAATCTATGAAGAAACCAGGTTTCTGAGAATTTTTTATTTTTTCGACAACCTATTTAATAACTAATGACTAATGACTGCTATTCGATCGCGGGGACAGCACTATGACTAATGACTAATGACTAATGACTGCTATTCGATCGCGGGGACAGCACTATGACTACTGTCAACTGTCAACTGTCAACTGTCAACTGTCAACTGTCAACTGTCAACTGACTAATTCACTCATTGAGAAATTCACCTTCACAGATTATCGAGTCTCTGTTCTCCAAATCCTCTTGATTCCAAATCGCATTTAATGCTGCCGAACTTAAGGAACTTGAGATCGTATTTAATGTGGTGTTGTAGTATTCTACAGCATTATTAAGTTCCATCTGTGGGGCTTCTTTGAAATAGGAATTAATATCAGGCGTGCAGCGCTGGGCTTGATAGTACAAATAAGCTTCAGCATTAATACACATTACGTGGTAAAAATCCCTATTTGCTGTTGCAATATCTCCCAATTTGTACAGCGCTAAACCCCGGTTGAGATAAGCTTTAACGTAGTTGGGTTCGAGTTCCACTGCTTTGTTAAAGTCTTCAATCGCCAGCTCCATTTGTTTTAATTTATAGCGAACGCATCCTCTGTTATAATAGGCATAAACATTGTTGTGGTCGATGCCGAGTGCTGTGTTATAATCGGCGATCGCCTGGGTGTTGTCTCCTAATTGGTGATAACAGAGTCCGCGATTTATGTAAGCTTTGATATATCTTGGATTCAACCGTAGCGTTTCGTTAAAGTTCTCCGTTGCTGCTTGTTTTTCTCCCAAAAGGTAGTAAGCGCGGCCTCGGTTGTAATAGGTTTTATAATTTTGCGAATTGATCGAGAGAGCTCGATCGTAGTCTTCTATTGCTTCTTCGTAATGTCCTAAATTAGCAAGTACGAGTCCCCTGTTGTTGTAGATAGCGTGGCTGTCAGGCTTATTTACTAAAGCACAGTTGAGATCGTCAATGGCTTTTTCGTTTTCTCCGAGATGGCGCCAAGCATTGCCTCGATTCAAGTATGCCTCGAACAAATTAGGATTGATATCTAGTGCTTGGCTGAGGTCTGCGATCGCCTTTTGGTAGTCTTTCATATAATAGTAAACCAAGCCGCGATTGTTGTAAGCTTTGGCATCGGCGGGATTGACTTGCAGTATCTGATCGAAGTCCTCAAGTGCCGCTTCGTAGTTGCCTTGCTTGGCGCTGTGCAACCCGCGCTTATAAAAATGGTTGAGGTTCGATTCTTTGATGTTCATAGGTCAACTTTCATTCCTTGCTGGATTCTGGATTGATTCCTTTGCACTCAGTGTTGAGTTCGACAGAGGTTAATCTGTTGAAAGAGCATCCACACAGCACCCCGATTAACTCTTAACTGATTCCAGGAAATCTACCCGAAACAGGATTTTAGGTTTATCTTAACAGCAGTTAAATCCTGTTAAAAGAGCCTGTAGCTCGGCTGCATTTACTTCGTGAGTTCGATTTTTTACCCGATCGACTTTTGAGCAAAAATCGAGTTTTCGTTGGCGTTATCTGTCTCTAGATGCCGAGGCGATCGGCTAATCACCAAATTTTGCTCTCGCGGCTGCGAGGCTACAAATCACTACACGTACTCTGTTCTGGTAAGATTTATATCTCGATTCTCAAATTGGTCTCAGTATTTTCCGCACCTAGTCTCTACAAACTTTTGTTGGGTAATTACCAATTCCCGATTACCCATTACCAATTAGCGATTGATTTCCTCTTCCACATAAACTCTCAATTTCTCCAAATCGGGAAGTTCGACCAATTCTTTTTCCTTTTCCTGAACAGAGATAGGCACCCTCACAGGTGTGCGCTGTTCTATCCAGCAACTCGCCAGCGGCAAAGTTTGTTCCAAATCTTCCAAAGGCCTGGGAATTACCATCACGGCGTTCAACTCGCCAATGCGCTCAGCTTCGTACATCCCGGCTTCTACGGCGACTGCGACATCTGCGACTGCACCGCGAATAATTGCCGTGCACAAACCGGCGCCAATTTTCTCGTAGGCGGCTAAGTGTACGTCGGCGGATTTGAGCATAGCATCGCAAGCGCCGACCATTGCGGGAAATCCCCGCGTTTCGAGCAAACCGATCGCCTGATTGCTCAGTCGAGAATAACTACCGCTTTCCGACAGTTGAGTTAGGCGAAAGCCGATCGGCAAAACCACTTCCAAATTAGCCAAAGGCCTAGCAATCACCAGCTTAGAAACAAACTGTCCGAATTGTTCGGCTGTCTGAGCTCCTGCTTCCACAGCCAAACGCACGTCGGAAATGCGCCCGCGGACGATCGCCGTACAGTGACCGGAACCAATTTTCTCGTATCCTACTAAAATGACCCCTGCGGACTTCAGCATCATGTCAGCAGTCCCGACAATTGCCGGAAAACTCTTGGTAGATACCAAGCCCAAAGCGGTGTCTTTGAAATATTCCTGGCGCTGCGATCGCCCGGAGTCACTGCTGTTACGATCTATTTGTCCGTCCATCTTCGATTACCCTTAGAAACTTCCAAAAATAAAAATTTGTTGATAGTTTTAGTGTCTCAGATGAGAAGACAAACTGCACGAGCTGCAAGATACATATTTATGCTGCAAGACCTTAAAAATTGCTGAGCTACAAATAATATGAGATTACCTATTTATATTTTTTTGATTCTTCCTTAAGCATAACTGCCTTTTGTAGAAATTACCATGCCCCAAAATGGATACCAGCACCAGACACTCATGAGGGTCGAGATCGAAAATTTAGACAATATTTTAACGTCTCAGATTCATCTGTGGAATAAATCTCAAATCGAAAAATGGAAAATCTCAAATCCAATGACCTCTATCCGGTACCGCCCGAGAGAGTTTGACCGTTGTCCTGCGATCGATTAAAAGCTTGTCGGTGCGGAAACAGCGTCCCCAGCAACTGATTGATGTGAGCTTGACCGTACAGAATAGTTGGGACTTCTCCTGGTTGGGGAGGCGGATTGGCGGCGGTTTCTGGTGATGGATCTGGGGCTGTCTCTGGCGGTGTTTGAGGCTGTGTTTGGGCGGGTTCGGGCGGGTCGTCGATCGGGCGATCGACGGTTGGTTCAACTGGTGGCGTAGTGCCTGTGGGGGTTTCCGGTGCAGCGGTTTGGGCTTCTGCGGTTTCTGCGGTTTCTGCGGTTGGTTCTGCTGCGACTCGGCGACTGGTATCTCCAATCAGAGAACCTGCGGGCAAAATTTGCATTTGGTCGATCGCAGGATTAATCAGCGTTGTTCCCGCGCCAATACAGGCATTTGCGCCAATCTTCCCCGCACCTACCACCAACACTCCTGCACCCAGCATTGCGCCCGCTGCGATTTCGAGAGTACCTTCGCGGGCGTGAAGGATAACTCCCATACCGATACAGGCACCGGCGGCGATCGAGATCCGGCTACCCGGATCTGCTTGGAGGATGACTCCTGGGGCGATCGCCACACCTTCATTCACAACTACATCGCCACTCAGGAAAATCTGAGAGTTGCTACTTAATTGCAGTGGCGATAAATACATTCAACTTCACCTTGAAATGAGCTATGATTTTAGATAAAACGACTTTAATTTATCGCTTTTTAGAATGATTTCTTTAACTCTATCAATCTAATAAACGATTATTTACTAATAATGAAAAGCTCGATTTGGACTTACAAATTACCCGAAATAATTGCTTGAAAGCCGGAAGCCTTTTAAGGAGTCAACTGTCAACTGTCAACTGTCAACTGTCAACTGTCAACTGTCAACTGTCAACTGTCAACTGTCAACTGTCAACTGTCAACTGTCAACTGTCAACTGATTCTCCCGCTAGCCCAACGCGAGCACTTAACGGGAGAAAGCAGCTAATTACCTGACAAATTATGGTCGTTGGATAATTTCTTCGAGTACCCGGCGCTTGGCCTTGGAGTCGATACCGAGCAAGCGGACGTAATCGCCACTGTGTTCTGTCATACAGCTTTCGAGAGCCGAAATTACTTCGGATTCGCGGTTGGTGGCGATCGGCGCGCAACTGCTCCAAGAACCTGTGCGGAAACGGCGCGCGTCGGCGTGTTCCGTGCCAATTTTGTAGCCTTGGGAGAGCAGATTGCGGATTTGGTCGATCGTCTTGCCGGTCAACTTTCCACTTCCAGCCGAACCAGTCGTCGTGGCTTTGAATGCTGATGTTGCACCCGGTTTAGCCGATTGAGCCACAGGGCCATCGGGACGCTGAATCAGTTCTTCAACTACGCGGCGCTTAGCTTTCGGGTCAATCCCGATCAAGCGCACGTATTCGCCCGGATATTGGTTCATCACAGATTCTAAAGCGGCGATCGCCTCAGATTCGTTTCTGACTTGCAGCGAAGCCCCGCTTTGCCAAGAACTGGTGCGGAAGCGGCGCGCGTCGGCGTGTTCTGTGCCAACCTTGAAGCCTTGAGCTAGCAAGCCGCGAACTTGAGCCACTGTTTCCGCGCTCAATTTGCTGGATGCGGAACCGCCATTTTGATAGGCAGTTTGTGCAACTTTACCGTTAGATTTGTGAGTTGTGGCGCCGTTACCGTTAGAGCCGTTTTCTCCCGGTCTTTGGACGATTTCTTCGAGTACGCGACGCTTGGCTTTGGTGTCAATCCCGATCAAGCGGACGTATTCTCCTTGGTGATCGGCCATACAAGCCGACAAAGCTGCGATTACTTCAGAGTCGCGAGTTGAGGAAATTGGGCCGCAAGTGCGCCAAGAACCGGTACGGAACCGACGGGCGTCGGCATATTCCGCTCCCACGCTGTATCCTTGGGCTAGCAAATTGCGGATGCTATCGGCTAGAGAGGAACTCAATTGGGTGCCGGCATAGGTAGAATAATTCATTTGAGTGATATTTGAGTTTTTAGCTTGCTCGTTGCGAATTGGTGCTAGACAAGCGATGTTGTCAGCGCAGCGATAACCCGTTCTCAGAGCGTCATTGATGCCGATGACGTGGGTCGCAAATTTAACATCTGAATCTTGAACGTCAGGCAGGCGATCGGCTTGCTGCTGATTAGTGATGATGGCTCCCGAAGGTATGTACTTACCGGGAGGAATCTCCACATCTTGAATTAATACGTGCATCATGACAATGCAGCCGTTGCCCACTCTGGCATTGAACACCGTAGAGCGAAAGCCGATAAAGCACTCGTCGCCCACGTATGCCGGGCCGTGAATTAAACTCATGTGGGTGAGGGAAGTATTTTTCCCCACCCACACAGAATAGGATTTGTCGTCGTCTCCTGTGACTCGGCCTTGTTCTAAACCGTGAATCACTACTCCGTCTTGAATGTTGCTTCCTCCTCCGATATAAAAAGGAGTGCCTTCATCGGCGCGGATAGATGTCCCGGGGGCAATCATCACATTAGAACCGATATGCACATCCCCAATAATGTTAGAAAAGGAATGTACGTAGGCGGTGTCATGAATTTTGGGCTCAGCCAAGTTTTTCGACCAAGGCGTCGGGGGAGCCGCAACGTTGCGGACTGCCATAAATTAAGTTCTCCTAAAACTGAAAATTTTTTTTAGTTGTTAGTTGTTAGTTGTTCACTGTCAACTGTCAACTGTCAACTGTCAACTGCCAACTGTCAACTGTCAACTGCCAACTGTCAACTGTCAACTGTCAACTGCCAACTGCCAACTGCCAACTGCCAACTGCCAACTGTCAACTGTCAACTGTCAACTGTCAACTGTCAACTAGCGGTACGGGTCGTCTTTTTTACTGTAAATGAGGCGATTTTCTACATTGACAGTATCTATAATGCCTACTACCAGAGCATCGATCGGACGGTTTTCGCTCCCTGGCGCGATCCGGGCCCCGCTGCCGCGGGTGACTAAAACCCATTCATCTATACCAGCGCCCACACAGTCAGCGGCTACTTCATAGCCGGGAACTGGCGAACCTTCTTCATCGATGAATTGCAGCAGTAGAAATTTCGATCCTCTCAGCGTCGGCTCTTTTTGGGTACTGACAACTGTGCCGAGAACTTTGGCCATTTGCATTTTAGGTAATAGGTAATAGGTAATTGGTAATTGTCATTTTTACACCGTCACTTGTCTTTTTTTTATGAGTTTTTTTTAGTCTAATTTCTGCATAAAATAGTAGTTTCTTCTACTAACTAATGACTAATGACTCATAACTCATAACTCATGACCCGTAAAACAAACGGATACAAGCTCTAGACGATTTTGACTGTCGATTCCAAAATCTTAGATTTAAACTTAAATCTCCCAGATTAATCTGTGGAGTCAATTTTAAAATCTAAAATCTAAAATCTAAAATCTAAAATCGACTGACTAATAACCAATATCCCATGACTACCTCAATTAAAAATTAAAAATATTAAATCAAAAACATCGCGATTTTTAATTTTTAATTTTTAATTTTTAATTACCAAACGCCCCTAACAGCCTCGGGCTTGTATTAAGATCTGTTGAGAGGACGAATGCCGCTCACGCCTTCGCGGAACTGTTCTACAGCTTCGGTGTAGCGAATGGGTAGCACGTATTCCAAGTTTTCGTGAGGGCGGGCGATAATGTGGGTGGACATCACTTGTCCGCCGTTAACGCGCTTCACTGACTCTACTCCGGCGGCTACGGAAGCTTGCACTTCCGAGACATCTCCTCTTACAATGACAGTAACGCGAGCGCTACCGATTTTTTCGTATCCTACCAAGGTGACGCGGGCTGCTTTGACCATCGCGTCAGCGGCTTCTACAACTGCGGGGAAGCCTAAGGTTTCGATCATGCCAACTGCAATTGCCATTGGTTTTACTCCTGATTGAATATTTTGGGAACTAAACTGTAAATTTTTGACGATCGCGCTGCTTTTCGTCAAACGTTTCGTCAAACGAATTTTTAGCGCGCTAAGAACTTAGTAGCCTCGGAACTGCTCTACTGCTTCTGTATAACGAATTGGTAGAACGTATTCTAGGTTTTCGTGGGGGCGAGCGATGATGTGGGTAGAGACGACTTCTCCGCCGTTCACCCGCTTGACGGATTCCACTCCTGCTGCAACTGAGGCTTGGACTTCCGACACGTTGCCGCGCACAATTACGGTGACGCGAGCGCTGCCGATTTTTTCATAGCCCACGAGGGTAACGCGAGCAGCTTTAACCATAGCGTCGGCAGCTTCCACAACAGCGGGAAAACCTTTTGTCTCAATCATTCCCACGGCAATTGACATTTTTGAATCTCCAAGTTGAGGATTAGCGGAATTACCGTAACAAATCTTTGAGAAATCTAAAAATTTGGACGGGGAGGCCCACATTATTTAGGAATGCAGTGTAAAGCTTCCTATCCTTATAGAATAGGGGAAGCTGTCCACCTTGACAATATAAACTAACATCATAATGTTTAATAACAAAAATTAAATTTTTTTATGTTACTTCAAATATTTTAATATTTATTTAATAATCTTAATATATAGAGGAGTAGATGCGGGCGGCGAGCAGGCAGTCAAGTGAGCATAAATACCTGTAAACTAGAGTTCGGTGGGTAAAAGCTGGGGCGATCGGTTTTAGGAAATTTGGGGATTTCCAAAGGGGGATCGCGGATAAACTGGCAAAAAAAGCTGTCTTGACTCATCTGCGGGCATTTTTTTTCTGTGAGTGCCGATGCTGAGAAAACTATAATTTTGTCTTGACATAATTCTCAGTTTTGATGTTTTAATGTATAGTTAATTTTGGGTGCAAATTATTTTGCTAAAGCTATACGATCGGGTTTAGTCAAAGTTTTACGTTGTGGCGCGATCGCCCGGAACTGCCTTTGTATAAAGGTAGCCGGTAATTTGAAGTTTAAGGAATAAATTAAATGACAGAATTTCTCCTCCAAACCTGTTGGTGGATACCTTTATATGGCTTAATAGGCGCGATTCTAACTTTGCCGTGGTCTACGGGAACCGTTCGCACAACAGGGCCAAGACCTGCGGCTTACTTCAATTTACTGATGAGTGTGTTGGCTTTCATCCACGGGTCAGTGATTTTTACAGCAACTTGGGATCGAGCGCCCCAACATTTGCTCCTCCACTGGGTGCAAGCAGCAGATTTAGATTTGTCTTTTGCCATAGAAATCTCCACGACCAGCGTCGGAGCAATGGAGCTAGTGACAGTTTTGAGTTTGCTAGCACAAATTTACGCTCTCGGCTACATGGAAAAAGACTGGGCGCTAGCTCGATTTTTTGGGCTGCTAGGTTTTTTTGAAGCGGCAATTAGCGGGATTGCGATTAGCGATTCGCTGCTGCTAACCTACGGTTTGCTGGAAGTGCTGACACTCTCAACTTATTTGCTAGTCGGGTTTTGGTACGCTCAACCGCTGGTAGTGACGGCGGCTAGAGATGCGTTTTTAACCAAGCGTGTAGGAGATGTACCGCTGCTGATGGGAGTAGTGACGCTTTCAACTTTAGCCGGAAGTTTGAATTTTTCTGATTTAGAAGAATGGGCGGAAACTGCAACTTTATCTCCTTTAGTTGCGACTCTTTTAGGCTTGGCTTTAATTGCCGCACCTACAGCCAAGTGCGCTCAATTTCCGTTTCACCTGTGGCTCGACGAGGCGATGGAAGGGCCGAACCCGGCTTCGATTATGCGGAATACGGTAGTTGTGGGTGGTGGGGCTTATGTTTTGATTAAACTTCAGCCTGTTTTAGCGCTGTCCCCGATAACTGGTTTGGTGCTGGTGGTTTTGGGTGCGGTGACGGCTGTTGGGGCTTCCTTAGTGGCGATCGCCCAAATCGATATCAAAAGAACACTATCGCATTCTACCAGCGCTTCTATGGGTTTAGTGTTTATCGCGGTCGGGCAGAATCACGTTGACATTGCATTGCTGCTGCTGTTCGCGCACTCGATCGCCAAAGCACTATTATTCATGAGCATAGGGTCAGTAATTGTCACAACCAACACTCAAGATTTAACAGAAATGGGTGGGTTGTGGTCAAAGATGCCCGCCACGACAATGGCTTATTTAGTTGGCGCTGCGGGGATGGTAGCCCTATTGCCGATGGGCAACTTTTGGGTAATGCGACGGTGGCTGAACGGTTTTTGGACAGTGCCATTGTGGTTGGTAGTTGTGCTGCTGTTAGTTAACGGTTTAACTGCGCTCAATTTAACTCGCGTATTCGCCTTAGTATTTGTCGGAAAACCGCAACCCAAAACTCGCAGAGCACCCGAAGTCGGTTGGCCGATGGCTTTGCCGATGGTAATTTTGACGGTGATTGGGCTGTTAGTGCCTTGGATGTTGCAGCAGTGGCAACTTTTAATTAGTTGGACTGGGCCTTGGGCGGAAACTGGGGATTTTGATAGTTTAAATTTGCTGTTGAAGACTCTGGATACTCCACTGTTGGTGTTATCTGGCTTGATTGGGGTTGGGGCTGGCGTGGCGATTTATTGGTACAACGTTTTACCTCGACCGGTACGACTGCCGATTCCAGCGGTGCAGGATTTGTTTGCTTACGACTTTTATATCGATCGAGTTTACCGCTTGACTGTGGTTTGGGCCGTAGCTTCTATTGCGAAAGTCAGCGCTTGGACTGACAAGTATGTAGTAGATGGGGCGGTGAATTTGTTCGGTTTTGCCACAATTTTCAGCGGTGAAGGTTTGAAATACAGCGGCACCGGTCAATCGCAGTTTTATGTGTTGACTATTGCGGGGGGAGTTGCGGCGTTACTGGCGCTGATTATTTGGCAATTCTAAACCGCAGATTTTGGTGGATGAACGGGGATAAACGCAGATAAATTGTTTTTGGTTTGTCTGCTTTGTCCCTAGTTTTATTCAAAGTCGATCGGCCACAATTCTATAACCGGAACTTCCCAACCGGGTAAAAGTTCGGGCAGTGAAATTATGTCGTAGTGCTGTCGCCCCCGAGCGAGTATTGTACACCTTGCTCGGGGGGGACAGCACTCCCAGAAAAGATATTTTTTGCAAAAATGAGATGCTCCCATTTAACTTGCAAATCTTCTCGATCTGTAAGACTAGAAGTCATAGGAGGATTTTCGAGAAATTTGCATCTATTGTAATAAGAAAATTAACCGATCGCTATTTTATGCAGTGGCTTTGGGTTAATCTTAAATATAGTTCTAAATATTGTGTAATAAAGGAAAGTTTTAATTGATGCTCAGTGCTTTAATCTGGATACCAATGTTGGCGGCCGCCCTGATTGGGTTTTGGCCCGGTGCGATCGCCTCTAAAATAGTTCGGAATGCCGCGATCGCCATTGCGGGTGTAACTTTTATTCTATCGGTGTTTGTGGCAGCTCAGTTTGATGCCAACAGCAGTCAATTACAGTTTTCGGAATTTATTCCTTGGATCGATGATTTGGGATTTAATTACAATCTCGGCGTTGATGGTTTGTCTCTGCCCTTAGTAATTTTAAATACCCTACTGACAGGTGTAGCGATTTACGCTACGGATGAGGCGATCCGCAGACCTCGACTTTATTATTCTTTGATGCTGTTAATTAGTGGCGGCGTCACCGGAGCTTTTTTATCTCAAAACTTGTTGCTATTTTTCCTGTTTTTCGAGGTAGAACTAATTCCGCTTTACCTGTTAATTGCAATTTGGGGAGGCGAGCGCCGAGGCTATGCCGCTACTAAGTTTTTAATCTATACGGCATTTTCGGGAATAGTATTGCTGGCTGCTTTCTTGGGTGTAGCTTGGCTCAGCGGTGCTTCTAGTTTTGATATGGTTGGTGCAGCCGGTGCATCGCATTTGGAAGGAGGCTCGCCGTTGCCTTTGGTCAGACAAATTGTGTTGCTGGCAGGGATATTGCTCGCTTTTGGGATTAAGATTCCTTTGGTGCCTTTTCATACTTGGCTGCCGGATGCTCACGTAGAAGCTTCGACTCCGGTTTCGGTGCTGCTGGCGGGGGTGCTGTTGAAGCTGGGAACCTACGGGATGCTGCGCTTTGGTTTGGGTTTGTTCCCGGATGCGTGGGCGGTGGCTGCGCCTTGGTTGGCGAGTTGGGCGGTGGTGAGTGTGCTTTACGGGGCTAGTTGCGCGATCGCCCAAAAAGACATGAAAAAAATTGTAGCTTACAGTTCGATCGCGCACATGGGCTACATTTTGCTAGCTAGCGCCGCAGCTACTGAGATTAGTATGATAGGAACTGTGTTGCAAATGGTTAGCCACGGTTTAATCTCCGGGTTGCTATTTTTGAGTGTCGGGATTGTTTACAAAAAATCCGGCAGTCGCAACATAGATGTGCTCAAAGGTTTGTTCAATCCCGATCGCGGTTTGCCGGTAATTGGCAGTTTAATGATTGTCGGTGTAATGGCGAGTGCCGGCATTCCCGGGTTGTCGGGATTTATTGCTGAATTTTTGATATTTAGGGGCAGTTTACCAGTGTTTCCGATCCAAACTTTGCTCTGCATGATCGGGACTGGTTTGACTTCAGTTTACTTCTTAATTATGGTCAACCGCGCCTTTTTCGGCCGCCTTTCCGATTTGGTGGTGAATTTACCGCAAGTCCGCTGGGGCGATCGCATTCCTTCGCTAGTTTTAGCCGTAATCATCACCATCATGGGATTGCAGCCGGGAGTTTTAGTGGCTTTGAGTGAGAAAACTGCGATCGGCTTAGTATCGACTGTACCCGCACAAGTTAAACAAGTTGCTCAAAACTTGGAGTGAAATCTTTCATAGGTATGTAGTTGCGCTTGAGCGCCGGCCGGCGAAGAGAGCAACTACAAACCTAAAACATAGTTATTCAATGTAGTTGTGCGTTGACTCGCTCTCATGAACCCTCAAGCGCAACTACGAACCAAAGCTAAAACATAGTTATTCAATTAAGGTTGAGGAAATCAAATGACAAGTACCGTATTAAAACCATCTTCCCATCCCCTATCCGCCTACATTGACATCTTGGAATCAGGCAAAGCTTTACTTCCAGAATCTACCGAAAATGTAGTAGAAGTGGTTGGAGTTCTCAAAAGTTACGCCATAGTTCTTGATGCGTATTCTCGCAATTTAAACTACATCGCTGAAGAACAATTTTTAGTGCTTTTCCCGTTTTTCAAATATTTCAACGGAGAAGTGACAGCGCCGAAATTAATGCGCTATTTGTGGCACGATCGCATTAATTTTGAGTATGCTGAGTATTGCATGAGAACCATGCTTTGGCACGGCGGCGGCGGTTTGGACAGTTATGTTGATTCTCCAGAATTTAGCAATTTGGCCGAAAAGGCGATCGCAGCTAAGTTAAAAGGCAACTTTTTGATGCAGGGACTCCACAAAGCATTCCCAGAGTTTTTACCCGAACAAGTGCGGATGTTGGCTTATTACACGGGTTTGGGGCAGTTTTGGCGGGTAATGAGCGATTTATTTATCGATTTGTCCGATCGCTACGAAGCCGGTACAATTAAGTCGATCGCAGAGATAGTAGATTTCGTCTTAGCCGGTTTAGTAAGCGCCGCAGCCCTACCAATCACCTACAGCGTCAAGATTCGCGGCGAAGTCTACGATATCCTGCCCGCATCGGCCAACTTGACATTTTTAGCAGATGTAGCAGTACCTTATGTAGAAGCAGTTTTCTTTAGAGGAACAGCTTTTTTTGGCACAGTTTCCTACAACGCCCAAGCACATCAAATCCCAGAAGAACAAAAAGAATTTAGCTACGGGGCTTTGTTTGCAGATCCTTTACCCATCGGAGGTGCAGGAATTCCACCAACTCAATTGATGCAAGATATGCGGCATTATCTGCCCGATTATTTGCACGAAATTTATCGAACTAGCTGTCGCGGTGAAGACGATTTGCGCGTACAAATTTGCCAAAGTTTTCAGAAGTCGATGTTTTGCGTGACAACAGCGACTATTTTCGGTTTAGCACCTCATCCGATGAACACCTCCGATCCTGAGGAAAAAAAGGCTAATCGGGCTTATTTAGAAGGTTGGATGGATCGATTTGGCACTTCTCGCTTGGATTGGGCAAATCAGCCAACTATCAGGGCTTGTCAGTTGTTCCCGGAAAGATGAAAGAGGCTGGATGTCTGTTGCTACGATCGGGAGCGGAAGCAATCTCGATCGGAATCCAGCACGTCACATCTATGAAAGGCTGGGCTCCGGGCTGCTACCTCTTCTTGAAGCTCTAGATTAACCTTGACAAAGGTTGTAGCATTGGTTAGTATGATAGTACAGTCATACTCGTCAGTCGCATGAAATTAATAATTTATGAGCAAAAAAGTCAGTATTACTTTGGATGACACAATTCTAGATTTTGTCGATCGGCTAGCAAGTAATCGTAGTAGTTTCATAAATGAAATTCTCTGGAAGGAAAAAAGGAGGATTATGATGCAAGAGCTGGAAAATGCTTATAAAGAGCAGGCTAGCGATCCTGATTTTCAAGAAGAGATTTCCGTTTGGGATGTTGCGGTAGGCGATGGTTTAAATGCCTAACGGGATATTAACTTACAAACGAGGAGAAATATGGTGGGTCGATCTAGAACCCACGACCGGTCATGAAACCGGTAAGCAGCGTCCTTGTCTAATTTTGCAGAATGATGTTGGCAATCAAAATGGGACAACTACAATAGTTGCCCCTTTATTGCCTTGGAAAAAAACTTATCCATTCGTTGTGAATGTTGTTCCAACTTCGCAAAATGGACTAAACGGAGAACGGCACATAAACTTAAGTCAAATGAGAGCTGTAGATGCTCAAAGAAT
Organism: Microcoleus sp. PH2017_08_TRC_O_A; assembly: GCF_020738665.1. NCBI lineage: Bacteria > Bacillati > Cyanobacteriota > Cyanophyceae > Oscillatoriales > Microcoleaceae > Microcoleus > Microcoleus sp. PH2017_08_TRC_O_A. The sequence continues at coordinate 62,284 of NZ_JAEQCE010000032.1, read as the reverse complement.
TAAAAACAAACAGGGAGTTTTAGAAGATTTTTATTGGGAAGAAATTGAGAAGGCTGTCTGTATTGAGCTGGGTTTTAATTTGGTATTTAAAGAAACATGATTGAGGTTTCGTTTTCTCGCTTCGCTCGTTTATCTATAACGTTTGTCAAGCGCTGTGAGGTACGCTGGCTCCTCCGATGCTTTCGATCTGAGAGTACCTCATGTTACTGAGAAAGGCTATAGTTTCCCAAACTCTTTTGAACCAGCAAACGAAAATGCGGTCAGCATGATAATTTCGATCGCCGATCGCCAATCTAAAAGCTCAAATACCAAATCCCATGACGCACCTTAATGCTATCTAGATTCGGACAAGAAGACTCAGGCCGTGAGAATCAGTTCCACAAGTTCCCAGTAAACCATAGGTTTCAGCTAAATCTTTGACTAAAGCAGTTTGTTTGGGACTCGGTTTCCAAGGATTAGGATTACCGTAAGCATAGTAAATTTCTACGCCGTCAATGCCAAGACGGGCTGCTTCTGGGATTAGTTGATCTGCGATCGATCGATACCGGCAAGGATGTGCTAGAACTGCTAAACCTCCTGCTTCCTGAATCGCTTCAATTACCCTGGCTGCGGAATAAGAAGCGTGGCCTTCAGTGCCTTTACCTCGCAAGTAAGGTGTGAGACTGGGATGTTCAGGATCGAAGGCGTAAGCGAGAATGTGTACGTCGTTTTTGAGCAATTCAGCGTTAATTTCAGCGCCAGTCCAAAGAGTCGGCGCTGCGGTAGTCCTGTCGGGATGCTTTAATTTCCAGTTATCCAGCCAAATTTGAGCTTGAACGTAGCCTTTGGTGCTGTGGTGATCGGTGATAGCGAAGCCTTTGAGGCCGCCTGCGATCGCAAGTTCCATCAATTTCTCGGGCTTCAATCGCCCGTCGGAGTAGACTGTGTGCATATGGAAGTTATAGGAACCCGGACAGCTATCGGCATCAATCGTCTGCAAGACTTGTTTGAGTGCCGAGATATTCTGGGATTCTGGTTTGAGGCTAGAACTTGTTGAGGGAGCGAGATTGACCGTCATAAGCATTATTATAAAAAAAACTAGCTTTGTTAACTATATCTAATTTTTTCTTTAAATGTTGGGGGCTGATACCCACAGGTACTTTCAACAGTTGACAGTTGACAGTTGACAGTTGACAGTTTGAGAGAAACCTCTACCCTTAAGTCTGAGGATTGAAGTAATGAATAGTCTGAGTTTAATTTCTCCCGGGCGGGCGGGCTTTCAACCAATTCTTTCTGGCAAAGCGTTAGTCGCACTTTAAACCTGCGGCGGCGGCTGTCGGAAATTCGATCGGCACAAACGTAACACCAAATTGTTCTCTAGCACACGCAACAACGTGCGCTAAAGCTTTAGGAGGGTTTTTCCGATTTCCAGTTGTCAAGTCAAACTCAATTATACCCGTGGCACCGTCAGCTTTAAAGTCTGGAGATGCTAAGGTTTTTTGCATTCCTTCACGGCTGGGTTCTGGCTGTAATTCTAGGGATTTAATCAGCGTTTTAGCGGCATCGTAGGTTAAAGCCGATCGAGTATTGACTGGGCCTCCCCACAATTTTTCAGCATTAACTGGAAACTTTTTATCAAAACTGATTAACGGATGCCAAAACACGGATACGGCGAGTTTTTCAACAGACTTTACCTGTTTTACTGCTTCTAAAGTTCTCGGATCGTATAGAGTCCAAGGGCCAACAATCCAATTGAGACCATCGTTGATTTTAATCATATCGAGCGCGTGTTCGAGAGAATTAGTGACTTGACCGTCGGGAAAGAGAGCTATGGCTGTTATTTTGGCTTTCTCAACTTCTTTGATAGCTGCTTCGGCGTTAAAATCATTTTTAGATAAGTCGTAATTACTGGATCTAAAAGTCGAACCTCCTTCGGCTTCAAATTGCTTTTTGAATTCTTCCCACAAAGATGCGCTAAACGGACTATTGGGATTGTAAAAAACGGCAACTCTTTTTTGACCGACTTTAATCAGTTGATTTACTAAGCCTTCAGCTTCTTTGCTAGTTGTTGGGGCTGTCCGAAAGAAAAATTTCCGAGGTTTGCGCGTTAGTTCTTCTGTTGTGCTTCCCGGAGAAATGAGGGCCAGTTTATTTTGATTGTAAATATCTACTGTTTCTACCGTCATGTCACTGGTGTAGTGTCCGATGACTGCTAGAATATTTGGTTGAGTGACTAGATAATTTGCCCTTTGAACTGCGTAGGATTTGATATTGGCGTCATCAGCAATGATTACTTTTAGACCTTTTCCTTTAATCGATTTTGCTTCGAGAAAGCCTTGACCGGGAAAATCTCGTTCGCTGTTATTTGCAGAGAGGAGACCTAAATTAACTTCGGTTTGAGCTTGACCAATACCGCGCAGCAGTTCTTCGGCTAAACTTGCATTGACTATAGTTCCTGTCCCGTCCTGATTTCTGCGAATGGGAACAACAATTGCGATGGTATAATACTCTGCACCTATCGCCTCCAGCAGAGCATTGTTGGTGTAAATTAAAGTTTCTGGATCTCTGCGATCTTCCCGCCAGGACTGTTTGAACAATTTTAAAGCTTCAGGATAATTTGCTTCTGCAAATTCATTTATTGCCCTTTGTTTTGACCACATGGCGGCGGTTTTTACTAGGAGTTTTTCACCGGAACTTACACCATCTGGGGAGGGTGTAGGTGAGGCTGTAGGTAGGGTCGATTGCGGGGAATTTTTATGGATTATCGGGGATTTTTTGATGTTTGAAATTACGATCGCCCCTGCGGCAATTACCGCAACACCCAACAGCAGCCAGCGAAAGCGCGATCGCCCCTGCGGCGGAGTTTGGCCTGACTCGGGTTCTTTGCTCGGTGGCGAATCCTGGTTTGGCGAAACTTCATCAGAATCAGACGCTCCCAAATTCGGCGCAGGTTCGAGTAATAGAGGCGATCGCATCGCGTTCAAGTCTCGCAAAACCTCAGTCACAGATTGATATCGATTTATTCGATAGTGGAAGCGAACCATCTGATCGAGAATATTTTTTAGATTATCACTCACTGGTAGCGGAGTGCGATCGGACGTGGAGTCATGCCAGATAATTTCACCAGCACCATCGTAGTTTTTGAGCTCTGTGGGATGCTTCCCGGTGAGAACTTGAATCACGATCATCCCTACGGAGTAAATATCATTACCAGCATGGGCAGTACGCCCATTTGATTGTTCCGGAGACATATAACCGCTGGTGCCGATCGCCTGCGATGTGAATATTCTACCTGTAGAGTCAGCAGTCAAAGTGCTGATTTCTTTGACAGCCCCAAAATCAATTAAAACAATTTTGTTATCTGTTGTGCGCCGAATTAAGTTAGAAGGTGTAATATCGCGATGAATAATATTTTGTTTATGGACGAACTTTAAAATTTCCAGAATTTCCAGCAACAAGGCGATCGCCCGATCCTCTTCCCACTGTGTACCTGGAGTGAGTTCTTCCTTGAGCTGATGTCCTTCAATGTATTCTTGAATTAAGTAAAAATGGTCGTTTTCTTCAAAGTAAGCGAATAATTGGGGAATGCACGGGTGATTGCCGAGACAGCGCAAAGCACTAGCTTCCTTTTCAAATTGCGTCCTTGCCTTCTCCAAGACGTGCGGAGCATTCGATGAAGGAAAAGGAATTTCCTTAACAACGCACTCGGGATTTCCGGGTTTGGCTAGATCGTTAGCCTTGTAGGTAATCGCAAACCCTCCCTGTCCCAATTTCTTGATAATTTGGTACCTTTCGTGAAGGATATACCCTGGCTCTAGACACATATATTTTTCAGCACCTGTTGACTGGCTCCGGTCTTTGATGTTGATTATACGCTTTTTTGTTCCTAGATACACTTTGGCAACATATCAAGTTCGTCTGTGCCCATATCAAAAACATTATAACTTTCAGCAATTTCTCATTTCCAGTTGTCACTGACTAATAAATAATGATGATTGATGATCGATCGCCAATGACTAATTATGTTTCCCCTAACTTGCTAAGAACAAAAGCAGCTAAAAACCCGCAGACAGTAATTAAGCCAGCAAAATCGTGAGTTTCCTCGAATGCTTCGGGAATCATCGTATCTGAGATCGTGGCTAAAATACCCCCTGCTGCGGCGATCGCCAATCCGCTATCGCTTGATTCTGTTTTAGCAGGGTGCAAAGAGCCCGATCGCTTGCGGTGTTTTGCTCCCTGCTGATTCAAAAACCAATTGGCGGCTGTATAAACAGCAGCGCCGCCCAAAAAGCCGATCGCCGTTGAGTCAAAACCGCCGCGCTTGTAAGCTTCATCCATCAACTCAAAAGATAGCGCCCAAATCAGCACACCGGCGCCAAAAGCCATAATTGTGGCGATCGCGCGCTGGGGAATCCTGATAAAGTAACCCACCGCCGCTCCCAGTAGCAGCGCCGAACCACCCACTAAACCCCAAAATTCTGCCTGCAACCACACTGGAAACATGACTACGCACCTCAAAGCAAAAATTTTTAGACCTGCATAAAAATTATAGATCTTTTATTGGGGGGAGGCAGCGGATACAGCACTTTTCAACCCAGGGATGTACTCTCCTTTGGGCTGGTATTTTCTAATAAGTTATGACTGACATCACGTCTGGTAAAATCATCTTTATAAGTTCGTAGTGAGGACTTCAGTCCTCTAATTTTTATGAGGACTGAAGTCCTCACTACGAACCAATTTTACCTGTATTTTTAATAAATTATGATTAATGATTACTAATAAAAAAAATCCCAGGCATAACCTGGGAATGGGAAATATTAATAAAAGTAATGTTGTTTTAATAAATTGAATTTGCCGGAAAGCGGCGATAATTTGGGTAATAATCGAGCAGCACTGGTAGATTTGAGAGCGGACTGCGGGGCGGGCATTCCGGTTCCGGTGCCGCACCCATCGCATTTTCCAATCTCAATAAAACACTTGCGTTCATGTTGGATCACCCGTTATGCTTGGCTGCTGTTGCGAGTCTGGCTTGCCAGATCCAACAGTTGCGCCCAACGTTTTTGGACTTGTTTGGGGGTGCAGTTGAGTGCAGTGGCGATCGCCTTATCGCATTCTTGATTCCGCTTCATTGCTAACAGTTCTTGTTGTTCGGGCGACAGTTGAGCGCGAAATGTTTCCCATTTGTCCGAAGTCATGCCCAGTTTTTGATCTACATCAGCACCCAGCCATTCGTGAACGAGTTTCCAGTTTTGAGTGCGGGCAAATTTTTCGACGTGGTACTTAAACCGTTGTTGCAGGTAGTCGCGCTGGCGGGAGGACAAACCGAGAACGCGATCGATTTCCGAAGCCGAAAGGTCTTGCAATTTTAAAGTTAAGTAGCTAACACATTCTGGCTGATTTTGCGATTCCAGATAAGCAATCAATTCAGCGACTACTCGATCGCGCAACACAGCATCAGCCGGATCGACAGTTTCCGAAACCATTTGTTCGCGGACTTGTTGCAGCGCCGGAGAGCGGCTGTACATTTCTGCATCTTCTCCCTTGCCGGATTCTACAGCCATTTCAATGTCGATCGCAGTTTCGGGAGGTTGGCCCTTAGCAAATCCTTGAGCGCGAAGCACGATCAGGCGTTGGCGGTTGCGGCCGGGTAAACCGATTTGGCGCTTGGCGTATTGTTCGGTGAAAGCCATGTACTCAGCCAATTCAATCTGGGTGCGGGGAGTGTAGTTGAGATCCAGTTGGTGTTCGCGGCGGAAAGCGCGCAAAGCTTCGATGTAAAAGCCTTGCAAAAAGTCTTCAATCATGTTGTAGCGAGCTTGGAAGTTCAAGTTCGATCGGAAAGAAGCAACATGACGGTAAATCATCGATGCGAGGTGAGAGTGCAGTTGGACGCGGCCTTGTTTGGAACCGAGGCGGTAGAATTCGAGAGTTTTTTGCAACCGGTGTTCGGCCAAGGTGATTTGCCAAGCTTCAACTTCGCCGGAAATTTGGATGCGATCGCTTTTTTGGCAAATCCGTTCGACTTCCTTAGCAATTCGCATCGCCACTGCTTGAGCGCTGCGGCTGGCAGTTTTCATTTCTGCTTCCAACTCTTTGAGGGCGAATTCAGCCAAAGCCAAGACATCGATGCTGGAAACTGTATTGATTTCGGCGGTTTGTTCGGTGGAGGCGGCTGGAATGAAGTTGAGGTTAGAAACAGTGTTGCAGTTGACGGGGTTGGTGGCAGTTGTGACAGTCATGGCGTTTATCGGGTGGTAGCGCAGTGCGAGGACATTTTTCAGGGAGCGAGGCGGCAGTTGCTGGCGGTTTCGCTTGGCACGGCTGATTCAACTCTCTATGTATTGAATATAGGGAAATACAGATAGGCACAGTGATGCCAGTGTTCCACTCTCTCATGCAACATTTTTTGGCTGCCGAATCTGATTTTAAGCGCTGGCTGTTGACGATAGATTTTATTGCCTTCAAAGCCTTACTGTACAAGCCTTCTGAGCTGTTATGCGGGTGTGGCGATCGCGACAAAGATGGACGGTGTTCCGGGGCCGCTGAGTGGACAATTTACCAACTGGCCTTTTGAGGGGGTTTTCGGCGTCGGAGATTGCGGAATTGAGACTCGGCAGAATGTAGCGAACTGCAATGTCTTCAGAACCTACGCTACAGCAGTTGGGAAACCCGGTCAATTTAGAAATTTTCTTTTAAAAGGGGCAACGGCTTTTTTTGAACGAACCGCGAAGACGCAAAGGAGGCGAAGGAAGATAAGAGAAGTACAGAGGCCTGTCAAACCTATTCACGCCGATTCTCTCTCCAACACCAAAGTCACCGGGCCGTCATTATCTATAGACACTTGCATCATGGCTCCAAACAAACCTGTTTCGACTTTTAAGCCGCTCAGGCGCAACTTTTCGACAAATTTTGCATAAAGTTTTTCGGCGGCTTCAGGGGCGGCAGAGCGATCGAACGACCAGAAGCCGACCTTTGCGACAGTCGCCGTAGAGAGTAAACTGACTGACCGAAAAAATTGGGATACAAGCCCCGTCTTTTTAGGACGGCTTTAATTCTGGATATTGTTAGCAACTGGCAGTATATAGCGGTTCTCAGAAAGATGAGGTATGTTGTTGGGCTTGGGCCCTCTTGGTTTAAGCGGTTATATAAGCTGTCAGTCATACCTCATCTTTTTGATAAAGGCTATAGCAGTATAATAGAGTAAATAAATAGCCAGTAAAAATGAAAGCAAGGTATCAATTCCGTTTCTATCCCAGCAACCAACAGCAACAGAGTTTAGCTCAGTTGTTTGGTTGTGTGCGGGTAGTGTGGAATGATGCTTTAGCCGTTTGCAAACAATCCGAAAAAAACCGAAATCGGCAAACCTTCTTCATCAGGTTATCACTCAAGCCAAACAAACTGAGGAAAGAGCATGGTTGAGTGAAGTCTCAAATATTGCACTACAGCAATCTGTAGCAGATTTGGAGACAGCCTTTAAGAATTTTTTTGAGTCATGCAAGGGAAAAAGAAAAGGGCGCAAAGTCGGTTATCCAAAGTTCAAAAAACGCACGAATAGCCAGTCTGCCCGGTTTACTCGCGGAGGCTTCTCAATCAAAGAAGATGGGGTTTATTTAGCTAAAATTGGTATTGTTAAGCCAATTTGGTCGAGAGCACTGCCGTCAGTTCCTAGCTCTGTCACAATCATCAATGATTGTGCTAACCGCTACTTCCTGAGCTTTGTTGTAGAGATAAATCCCGATATAGTCGAAGCTAAAAAACACAGCATCGATTTGGGTATTAAAACCTTTGCAGCAATGAGCGACGGAACATCAGCTAAAAGTCCAAGCTACAAACAGTTAGACCGAAAAAATCGCAGATTGCAACGCAAGTTGGCAAGGCAGCCCAAGGACTCAAAGCGCCGAAACAAAACTCGCATTCAGATTGCTAAATTACACAACCAAATGGGGGATACCCGTAAAGACTTTCTGCACAAACTATCGACCAAAGTTGTTAGTGAGAATCAAACTATTATTTTGGAAGATTTGAATGTGTCGGGTCTGGTCAAAAATCGGAAACTTGCCAGAGTAATTAGTCAGCAAGGATGGTACGAGTTTAGAGCTTTATGTGAGGCTAAATCTGAAAAGTTTGGCAGAGAATTCAGGGTAATTAGTCGCTCTTAACCAACTAGCCAAGTGTGCTCAGATTGCGGGTTTAAGTGGGGTAAAATAGACCTATCTGTTCGTTCGCTAGTGTGCCTTAATTGTGGTACTCAGCAAGACAGGGATTTAAACGCTGCGAGAAATATAGAAAAAGTCGGGATAGGGCATTGCCACGACTCTAAATGTACGCAGAGAGAAGGTAAGACCACGAAGGAGGCACATCTCGATGAAGCGTAAAGAATCCCCGCGCGTTTACGCCGGGGAGTATGTCAAAACCAGCAACTCGCCGCCGATGTCTTGTACGGACTTGTCCCAGCGCCCGCCGTCGCTGGCCGAGTCGGGAAACAAACGCAATTATAGGCATTTCCGAGCCATCCAGTCGAGTTCTGCTTCGGTGTCGGTGTCCGCAATACCTACAAGCAAGTTGAGTCCGCAGCCAATTTTGCCGATAATTTTACCGTTAACTTGGACTTGAGATGATTTGACTCGCTGGATGATGACTCGCATGGGAAATCTCAAACAGTCCTGGACATATATAGGGATAAATTCTTAGGTACGTAGTTGCGCTTCAGCGCTCTTTCCGATATCCCAAAAAGAGCGCTTGGATTTTAAGAGCGCTTAAGCGCAACTACGTACCTGGATTTTAAGAGCGCTTAAGCGCAACTACGTACCTGGATTTTAAGAGCGCTTAAGCGCAACTACATACCTGGATTTTAAGAGCGCTTAAGCGCAACTACGTACCTGGATTTAATGTGACAGTTGCGTCCAGGTTAGTTTTTTCCGAATCCTTTGCCGCGATTGGGTGCAGGCATACAGAGACAGTTTTCGATTTGCGATCGCAAAGTCTCGGTATCCAAACCCTGACCGATCAGAACAAGTTGGTTTTTTGGCTCACCTTTCCACTGATCGTCATCCATTGAAAATCGCTTGCCGCTCAAGTGGAAAATATGCCGTTTCGGACTTTCTTCAAACCACATAATCCCTTTCGCGCGAAACACGTTTGTTGGCATTTGGTGGTCTAAGAAATATTGAAATTTCCTCAGAGAAAACGGCTTGTCGCTTTGGAAAGAAATTGAGGTAAATCCGTCATTGTCTAAATGGCCGGAGTGGTCGTGATGGGCATGATCGTGATGATCGTGATGATCGTGATGATCGTGATGGTCGTGATGATCGTGATGATCGTGATGATCGTGATCGTGATGACCGTGATCGTGATGGTCGTGATCGTGATGACCGTGATCGTGATGGTCGTGACTGCTAGCAGTTTCCTCAGATTGAAAATATTTGTCAGATTCAAACAATCCGACGCTGAGGACTAAAGGTAAGGGAACTTGCGATTTTACCGTTCGCAAAATTCGAGCGCCTTCTTTGATATCGCGAATCTTAACTTCCAACAAATCTAAATCTGCTTCTTCAACCAAATCTGTTTTGTTGAGAATAATAATATCGCCGTAAGCTATTTGACTGTAGGCTGCTTCTGAGTTGAACAAATCTAAGCTGTAGTTGGCTGCGTCTACTACTGTAACTATTGAATCTAGACGGGTCATGTCGCGCAGTTCTGTGCCTAAAAAAGTCAGAGCTACTGGCAGCGGGTCGGCGAGTCCGGTGGTCTCGACTACTAGATAGTCGAGCTTTTCTTGACGTTCTAAAACTTTGTAAACTGCATTAACCAAATCTTCGTTAATTGTGCAGCAGATGCAGCCGTTGTTCAGCTCAACCATGTTGTCGTCTGTAGTGACAATCAGTTCGTTGTCGATGCCGATTTCACCAAATTCATTGACTAAAACTGCTGTTTTCAAACCTTGCTGGTTGGTCAGGATGTGGTTGAGCAGGGTTGTTTTGCCGCTGCCGAGAAATCCTGTAATGATTGTAACGGGCAATCCGTGTTTGGGAGCGTCCATCGCCGTTTCTGTCTCGGACTGAGTTGTAGATTGCATAACTTGACTGTCAAATAATGTCGATCGCACTTTCCTTGTGGTTCTTATTGTATCTTATTTAAGCTCAGCCCCCATCAACCCGGTTTCTGGGAGAAATTTTGGGTTTCGCGGCATGGCATCTACGCATCAACCGCAAATAAGCTTCAGAGTACGAATGCTATTGGCTTACAGCCTGTTTTTCCGGTAAATCCAGCGGCGACAAATTTGGGGCAGACAATCGCTTCGTGCGATCGACCAATTCCCCCTGCTCTATGATGGTTTTTGCGATCGCGCTGCTTCATTCAGTTGACCGCTTGACAGCTTGTCGTGAGCGAAGTCGAAGGGTTGACCGCTTGACAGTTGATAGCGACATCTACCTGGAAGTCCGAGGATTGGAGTAATGAATAGTCTGATTTTAATTTCTCCTTAAAAGGGTTCCGGCTTTTAACCAATTCTTGGGTGCATCTGGTTTTTGAAGAGGGCGAAGCATGACCGCATATAAGTTATTAGTTATAATCTCATATTGATTTCGGTCATGCTTCGCCCCTACAAACATATTTACCAAAGTGAGATGCACCCCAATTCTTTATGGTAAGATATTTATTTTTAACTATCAATTAAAATCGGGCGGTGGCTAACAACAGCCACCGCCCTCAAGATAGTATTATTGCACTATCTAAATCTGTGCTTACGCAGGAAGCAAGACTGTATCGATGATGTGGATGACGCCATTATCAGCAGCAACATCGGCTGTGGTAACGGTAGAATCATTGATTTTGACGCCATTGGAAGCATCAATTTTCACTTCTGAACCTTCAACTGTTTTGGCAGATTTCAGCTTGACTACATCAGCAGCCATAACTTTGCCAGCAACGACATGATAAGTCAAGATTTTTGTGAGCTTAGGAATGTCCTTAAGCAGTGCTTCTACAGTACCTGCGGGAAGCTTAGCAAAAGCTTCGTCTGTGGGTGCGAAAACTGTGAAGGGCCCGGTGCCTTTGAGAGTATCGACTAAACCAGCAGCTTTGACGGCAGCAACCAGAGTTGTAAAAGAGCCTGCCGAAACGGCGGTATCAACGATGTCAGCCAAGTGAGTCACCTAGGTTTTGTCTTCCATAAATCAATATAACGCTTAAAAGTTAATTTAGCTACCTAAATTTTTCTTTTATTTATTCAGTTATTCTGATATAAATAGCAAAATATTCTTCTAGAAATAACTTATAAAATACCTGTCTAAAGGTAGATAAAAATATCGAAATTTTATTGTATTTTAATGCAAAACAACCTGTTCCTAAATACATTGGTAAGCCGATCGCGAATCGTGCGATCGCCCAGGCGCAGTATGAAATGTAAACGCAGAGCGATCGACATAAATAACTGAGCTGGCAAAACCTTCAAGATCGATCTTTGCCAAAAGCGCACACAAAGTTTCTGCCTGCTGAGGTCATTGGTATCCTAAAAACTGCGTTACACTTATACAGGTATCTTTACAAAACAACATACAAACATGACAGTTGCCTATCCCCGCAAGCTTCGCAACGGCATGGGAGCGCGCGAGATTTTAAGTCAAGTGGTGCGCGATCGCGAAATCCACTTGATTACCCTCAACCGCTACCGCTACAGCGAACAGCGCAGTTGCAAAGACCTCACCGACTTGATCGAGCAGCTAGACGGCGAACCGGCCGAACTCGTGCGGGATCTTTCCCGGCATATCTCGGACGAAGCGCGACACGCCATGTGGCTTACAGACTTGCTCGCAGACATCGGCGAGAAGGTGGGAACGCCGCCAGGAGTCTCCTACATTGACGAATTTGAAAGGTTGCTCGACAGCGACCAAAAAGACCCTACCAAAGACCGCGAAGATTTTGTAATTTCTTCCCTAGCGGCGATTAACGTCACCGAGAAGCGGGGATGCGAGTATTTCTCAGCGCACATCCACGCCCTCAAAAATGCTCCTCAAACCGACGAAAACGTCAAAATCCGCGAAACCATCGAAAAGATTTTTCCCGAAGAAGCTGGTCACGTCCGCTGGGGCAACCGCTGGCTGGGTAAAATTGCTGCGAAGAGCCCGGCACACCGCGAGAAGGTGGAACAGGCGAAACGCAAGTATGCAGCGATCGAACAAGCAGCATTTGCATCGGGAATGGATATCATGCTGGGAGCAGAACTGCGTCGCGTCACCCGTCTCGTGGACATTGCCAACACGATGCCGATGTGGGAACGCCCACAATACCTGATGGAACGCTTGCCAGCCACTCTGCTCGCCCCCGATTTGCAAATGACCAGAGTCGATGTAGCTCAGCGGGCCTGGAACCGAGATCCGCAAGCATTTGTGGAGAAATTTGTGCCGATGTTCCTCAATGGATTAAAACCGATTGAGAAGAAGCCCGCGGCTGCTAAGCCCAAGGCTTAGATACAGGTGAGGGAGAGCTCAGGATATGGGTTCCCAGGCTGTGCCTGGGAACCAGTCATTATTTAAGTCATACCGAATTCTTTAATGTAAAATCCAAAACCTAAAATCCAAAATCCTATAAGTCCTATTTTGCTAAGTCCTGAAGAGGAAGTAAACTGTATTGGTAAAGATTATTGGAACACTTTTCCGTTTAAATATTAATCATGACTAACAGCGAGCCAAACCCACAAACACCTTCCGCAGAAAGCCTCTCTAGCGAAAGCGCGATCGCCTCCGAGCAGGTCGAAAAAGCCACAGCAGTGAGCTATGCCGAAGAAATTGAAACTGTGATTGCCAGCATGGCTGTAGACCAAAAAGTGATGGTCGGTCAAAATGAAGCTGGCGGACATCTTTGGAAATTCAAGTACGGGAGCGTTGAAGTGTTCGTGCAACTCACGGGCGAAACCGAAAATGATACTTTAACTGTTTGGGCTTTTGTGCTTCAGTTGCCGGCAAAGAATGAAGCTGAATTAATGCGGAAACTGCTAGAAATGAATTGGCTGGCTACTTTAGAATCTCATTTTGCGATCGTTGACAACCAAGTTGCCGTAATATCAACTCGGACGATCGCCGAAATCTCTGCTGGGGAAATGTCACGCGCTATTACTATTGTAGCCACCATCGCCGATGACAACGATGACTTGCTGCAAGCAGAATTTGGTAATTAGTCATTAGTCATTAGTCATTAGTCATTGGTCATTAGTCATTAGTCATTGGTCATTGGTCATTGGTCATTAGTCATTGGTAATTTGAACCAACTGTCAACTGTCAACTGTCAACTGTCAACTGTCAACTGTCAACTGTCAACTGTCAACTGTCAACTGTCAACTGTCAACTGTTAACTAATGACTAATGACTAATATGCAGGCCCTGCGATCCAAGAAATCGCGATTCCCAGCCCCAAACCGACGAACACTTGAAAAGGAGTGTGTCCCAGCAACTCTTTCAGGCGAGCCTCATTAAAGTTGTGGTCTTCCTCAAAAAACTCGTCGATAATTTGGTTGAGGATTTGAGCTTGTTTCCCTGCTGCTTGGCGGACTCCAGCAGCGTCGTACATGACAATAATTGCAAAGATGGCTGCGATCGCAAATTCTGGACTTTCCCATCCCATCGTTTGTCCGACTCCCGCAGCCAAAGCGCCCACAAAAGATGAGTGAGAGCTGGGCATTCCGCCCGTTGTTACCAAATACCGCAGATTAAACTTACGATTTTTGATTAATTCGATCGGCAATTTAATGATTTGAGCCGACAGACAAGCGATCAAAGCAACTATCAGTACATGATTGTGTAAGATGCCGCTGCAAATTTCCTGCATATTCTTTAGTATTTCTAGTTACTGCGGCTGGTAATAAAATCGGCGATTCCCAATAAAGGCTGGGCTTTACTTCCAAACACTGCCAATTGAGCCTTAGCATCAGCAACAAGCTCTTTGGCTTGGCGCCGAGACTCCTCAATTCCCCACAAACTCGGATAAGTCACCTTTCCGGCTTGAACATCTTTGCCAGCGGTTTTGCCCAATTCTTCTTGAGTAGCAGTAATATCCAGAATGTCATCAATTATCTGGAAAGCCAGCCCAATATTTTTAGCAAAACGCGAAAGCCGCTGCAAATCCGCAGCAGAAGCCCCAGCCAGAATTCCCCCACAAACCACGCAGGCTTCTAACAGCGCGCCGGTTTTGTGAGCGTGAATGTAGGTCAAAGTTTCTATAGAAACATCTTTCAATCCTTCCGATTCCAGGTCAAGTACCTGACCGCCTACGAGTCCAGCAGCGCCGGACGCGCGCGCCAAATGGGCGATCGTCTGCAACACCTGTAGGGGGGGTACGTTCTCAGTTTTAGTGGCGATAAATTCAAAGGCATAGCTCAACAAACCATCGCCAGCCAAAATTGCGATGTCTTCGCCGTAGACTTTGTGGTTAGTCAGTTTGCCGCGCCGATAGTCATCATTGTCCATTGCCGGCAAATCGTCGTGAATTAGCGACATGGTGTGGATCATTTCCAAAGCGCAAGCTGTGGGCATTGCCATTTGGGAAGTGCCACCGGCGATTTCGCACCCAGCCAGACACAGGATCGGACGTAGCCGTTTGCCCCCTGCTAGCAGTGAGTAGCGCATGGCTTCGTAAATTTTCTCTGGGTAGATGACCTGGATCGCACCGTCGAGAGCTACCTCGATCGCCTTTTTTTGTTCGACTAGGTAAGTAGATAAGTCGAAAGCGGATTCCGGTTGAGACGAATCCATTTCTGTTGCTGCAAATACCATCCCTTGCTCTCTTGTACTGAATGTGACGAAAGGATACTGTGAGTTGTTTTGGTCGATCGCGCCGACTTTTAGGGGGGCGATCGCTCGAAATCTGAGACTCAATTTAATCATTTTACGGGTGTTGTTGCACAGAAACTTATTAGTGTGGATGTCAAGGATTTAGTTTTGCTTGAGGGTTGGGATATGAAGTTGTTGACACCGGAACAGATTCGGGACTGAATCTGCTTTTCTGAGCAGTCAAGAGATGTGCGATCGATCGCTCTGCTTCACCAAACTATTTTGTTAAATTTTATTGAGTCGAGCGCTACCGTGGATATGAACTAGCCTACTGTACAATCACAAACCACATATTGGACTTGGCTAGGCCGACGAGAGCGATCGCCAACCGCCACAACTCAGCCGTTGGTCGGCAAAAATACCAATAAGACTCAACAGAAGGTTACACGCCGATTATGCAACCATTTAAATTGCCAGAATTTTATATGCCTTGGCCGGCGCGGCTGAACCCTAATCTGGAAGCCGCGCGAGTTCATTCCAAAGCATGGGCTTACGAGATGGGGATACTTGGCTCAAAAGAAGAAGCCCAAGGCCAGCCTATTTGGGACGAACGCAAATTCGATGCCCATGACTACGCCTTGCTTTGCTCCTATACCCATCCAGACGCACCAGCAACGGAACTAGACTTAGTAACCGACTGGTATGTGTGGGTATTCTTTTTTGACGACCACTTTCTGGAAATCTACAAGCGTAGTCAAGACATGGTTGGGGCGAAGGAATACCTCGATCGACTGCCAGCATTTATGCCGATCTACCCTAACGACACCCCTCCCGTTCCCACCAACCCAGTAGAGCGGGGCTTGGCAAACCTGTGGTCTCGCACCGCCTTTACTAAGTCTGTGGAATGGCGGCAACGATTCTTTGAGAGTACCAAAAACCTCTTGGATGAGTCGATGTGGGAACTTGACAATATCAACCAAAATCGAATTGCCAACCCCATCGAATACATTGAGATGCGGCGTAAAGTTGGCGGCGCACCCTGGTCTGCGGATCTGGTGGAACACGCCGCGTTTGTAGAAGTTCCGGCCAAAATTGCCGCAACTCGACCAATGCGGGTCTTGAAAGAAACATTTGCCGATGGAGTACATCTACGCAACGACCTATTCTCCTATCAAAGAGAAGTAGAAGATGAAGGCGAGAACTCGAACTGTGTATTGGTCTTAGAACGCTTCCTCAATGTGAGTACCCAAGAGGCGGCTAACCTCACCAATGAACTGCTGAACTCACGGTTATATCAGTTTGATAATACTGCTGTCACCGAGTTACCTTCCCTGTTTGAGGAGTACGGAGTAGATCCAGTAGAGCGTGCCCATGTTCTCCTTTATATCAAAGGACTTCAGGACTGGCAGTCGGGCGGTCACGAGTGGCATATGCGATCGAGCCGCTATATGAACAAACAGGAAGCGGATAATTCTGCCACACCTACGATTCTGGGTGGGCCTACTGGACTAGGCACATCGGCGGCGCGGCTTGAGTCGTTATACGCCAACTTGGGTTTAGGAAGGTTCAAGAGCTTTACTCACGTTCCCTACCAGGCTGTAGGGCCAGTGAAATTGCCCAATTTTTATATGCCCTTCTCTACTACTTTGAATCCCAATCTGGATGCCGCGCGGAATCATTCTCAGGAATGGGCGCGCCGGATGGGGATGCTGGACTCACTACCTGGCATTCCTGATGCTTTCATCTGGAATGACCACAAGTTTGATGTTGCTGATGTAGCCCTATGCGGTGCGTGGATACATCCGAATGGGTCTGAGCATGAGCTAAATTTAACAGCTTGCTGGCTGGTTTGGGGAACCTATGCCGATGATTACTTCCCAGCACTCTACGGGAATAACCGCGACATGGCTGGCGCGAAAGTGTTCAACGCCCGACTGTCGGCGTTTATGCCTCTCGACGACTCCACCCCCCCAGCGGTGCCGACTAATCCGGTGGAACGTGGCTTGGCAGATATTTGGTCTCGAACTGCTGGCCCGATGTCTGCTAATGCGCGGACTGAGTTCCGCCGTGCGATCCAGGATATGACTGACAGTTGGGTGTGGGAACTTGCCAATCAAACTCAAAATCGGATTCCAGACCCGATCGACTATATTGAAATGCGCCGTAAGACGTTTGGTTCGGATTTGACAATGAGCTTGTCTCGACTAGCCCAGGGCGGCGAGATACCAATGGAGATTTACTACAGCCGGCCAATGCGATCGCTGGAAAATTCCGCGGCCGACTTTGCCTGTTTCACTAACGATATCTTCTCCTACCAGAAAGAAATCGAATTTGAAGGGGAAATCCATAATATCGTACTGGTTGTGCAGAATTTCCTCAACTGCGATATAATCCAGGCTGTCGAGATTGTGAACAATCTGATGACCGCGCGGGCGCAACAGTTTCAACACATTGTCGCCACCGAACTGCCAGCCCTTTTTGAGGATTTCAACCTGGATGAAAGCACTCGCGAGAAACTGCTTGCATATGTCGAGAAACTAGAACAATGGATGTGTGGCGTACTCAAGTGGCATACGAAAGTAGACCGCTATAAAGAGTTTGAATTGCGTAATAGTGCTTCGCCAATAGTGCGACTGCTCAACGGGCCCACAGGGTTTGGCACTTCGGCAGCACACATCAAATCTTTGGTCGGTGCAAGCAGTTTTTTGGCCAATAATCGGTAAATTTGAATCGAATTGTATCTTTTTGTCAAAGATACGATTTGATTGTCTCTTTTTACAAGATAATCTGTCTTGCTAACTTAGGTTTTTCTCGATCGCCCTTCGGTGAAGTAAAACCAAGTTGTTTTTTGAGTAACTAGAAAGTGAAGAATTAAGTTATGACCTATTCCAATGATTCGGGTTCAGATGTTGAGAATCAACAACCTCAGTTGAGTTTAAGTACAGCAGCAGCCCGTAATTTGGCGACGACCACCAAATCTGCACCGCAGATGCAGGAAATTACCTCACGGTGGTTGTTGAAACTGTTGCCGTGGGTGCAAACAAAGGGTGGCGTATATCGAGTTAACCGTCGTTTAAGTTATACCGTAGGTGATGGAAGAGTCTCTTTCACCAACACTGGCGCAACTGTACAAGTAATTCCCCAAGAACTTACTGAGTTGCCATTGCTCAGAGGGTTTGAGGACACAGAAGTTTTAACTGCGTTGGCCAACCAGTTTGTGCAGGAAGAGTACGCCGCCGGGGACACGATCGTTGAAATAGGTCAAGCAGCCGATCGAGTATTATTGATCGCCCGTGGTAAAGTTAACAAGATTGGTCTTGGCAAGTATGACGAGCAGGTTGTTTTAGATGTACTCGCTGATGGCGATCGTTTCGGTGATGAATCTCTAGTAGAATCTCAAGACACCTGGCAGTATACCCTCAAAGCTCTTACCAGATGTATCGTATTAGCATTACCTCAACAGGCGTTTGAGCAAATCCTTAACCAGTCCGAAGCTTTACAAAATCAGGTCGATAAGTTCCGATCCCTCCTCAGCCAGCCACAAACTACTGAAGGTGAAGCTGCTATTAATGTATCTGCCGGTCATCGCGGCGAGACTGAGTTGCCTGGTACTTTCGTTGATTACGATCTCTCACCCCGCCAATATGATTTGAGCATTGCCCAAACCGTGTTGCGGATCAGTACCAGGGTAGCCGATCTGTACAATGAACCAATGAATCAGACCGAGCAACAATTGCGTCTGACTGTTGAGGCATTACGGGAACGTCAAGAACACGAAATGATCAACAACCCCGAATTTGGGTTGCTGCATAACGCTGACCTCAAACAACGCATCTACAGCAGCAGTGGCGCACCTACGCCGGACGACATGGACGAATTGCTGGCTACGGTATGGAAAGACCCAGGCTTCTTCCTGGCTCATCCTCGCACGATCGCAGCCTTTGCTCGCGAGTGTAACCGCATAGGCATTTATCCACAAAGCATTGACATGGGCGGCCACCAAGTTCCGGCTTGGCGTGGTGTACCGATCTTTCCCTGCAACAAGATCCCCATCACAAATACCCGCACCAGTTCTATCCTCTTACTCCGCACTGGTCTTGAAAAACAAGGCGTTATCGGTTTACATCAAACTGGTATCCCTGACGAATATCAACCTAGCTTGTCTGTCCGCTTCATGGGCATCAGCGAAAAGGCAATTATGTCTTATCTCGTCACAGCTTACTACTCCGCAGCCGTCCTAGTTCCTGACGCCCTCGGCATCCTCGAAGATGTAGAAGTCGGTCGTTAATTAGACCTCGACCATATTTATTGTGGAACAGGCATCCTGCCTGTTCAAAACTTGCTTTTCCAATAATTATTGTTCCAATAATTATTGTGGAACAGGCATCCTGCCTGTTCAAAACTTGCTTTTCCAATAATTATTGTGGAACAGGCATCCTGCCTGTTCAAAACTTGCTTTTTTGGAGAGGTCTAAGAGGTCTATTGGTGCTGAGAGGTTAAGGCAAATGATTTTTGTCGATCGGTAATTACGCTCTATTTTAAGCGTTAAATCCAGTAGACTTCTCTCAAAAAGCTTGTCTGGAACAGGCAAGATGCCTGTTCCACAATAATTATGGGAGATGTCTAGTAATTATTGACAAAACAATTGCCTTAACCTCTCACCTATTAGAGCGGGTATTTTTGTTAGTAAGTAAAGGATGAGGTAATGACATATTCTAATGATTCGAGTTTGGAAGTTGAAGGTCAGCAACCTCAACTGAGTTTAGGTACAGCCGCAGCCCGTAATTTGGCGACGACAACCAAATCTGCACCGCAAATGCAGGAAATTACCTCGCGGTGGTTGTTGAAGATGTTGCCATGGGTGCAGATAAAAGGTGGTAATTATCGGGTGAACCGTCGTTTAACCTATACCGTGGGTGATGGGAGAATTACTTTCACCAATACAGGTGCAAATATTGAGGTAATTCCTCAAGAACTGACCGAATTACCCTTATTGCGAGGTTTTGATGATGTTGAAGTCTTAACAGCTTTAGCTAGTCGCTTCGTACAACAGGAGTTTGCTTCTGGTGACATTATTGTACAATCAGGTCAACCAGTCGATCGGCTTTTCCTGATCGCTCATGGTAAAGTTAATAAATTTGGTCTTCCCAAATATGAAGAAGAACCTTTATTGGGCGCGTTAGCTGATGGGGATCATTTTGGCGATGAGGTTTTAGTAGCGTCTCAAAGCAATTGGAAGTTTACGGTTAAAGCTGTGACTCGATGCACAGTATTAAGCTTACCACAACAAGCGTTTAGGGAAATTCTGAACCAGTCGGCGGCTTTGCAGACTCAGATCGATCGAGCCGTAACTCGCGCACAATTACCACAGAATAAGCAGGGTGAAGCCACCATTGCTTTATCTTCAGGACATACTGGAGAAACTCAATTACCAGGGACTTTCGTTGACTACGAACTTTCTCCCCGCGAATATGAGTTAAGTATTGCCCAAACTGTGTTAAGGATCAATACTCGCGTCGCTGATTTGTATAATGAACCAATGAATCAGATGGAACAACAATTACGTCTGACGATTGAGGCATTACGGGAACGTCAAGAATATGAATTGATCAATAACCGTGAATTTGGTTTACTGCACAATGCCGATCTTAAACAGCGTCTTCACCCCCGCACTGGTGCGCCTACTCCTGATGACTTAGATGAATTGCTTACTCGCCGCAGAAAGTCGAAGTTCTTCCTAGCTCATCCTCGCACTATTGCAGCCTTCGGTCGCCAGTGTAACCGCCTCGGTATCTATCCACAAAACATCGACATGGACGGAAGTAAAGTTATTGCTTGGCGCGGTGTACCTCTTCTTCCTTGTAATAAGATACCCATCACCAAAAACCAAACCAGTTCTATTCTTGTGCTGCGTACTGGTGAGGAAGATCAGGGCGTGATCGGTTTACAGCAAACGGGGATAGCTGACGAATACCAACCAGGCCTATCTGTTAGATTTATGGGTATTAGTGAAAAGGCGATTATGTCTTACCTTGTTACTGCATATTACTCCGCAGCCGTGCTAGTACCTGACGCACTTGGTATCGTTGAAGATGTTGAAATCGGGCGTTAGGAGAGATTTCGGTTGGGACTAATCGATCGGCGATCGAGGTCGATCGCGCCGACTTTTACGGTGGCGATCGATCGGTACGACTCTAATCCCTAATATTGAAGACTTGACAAGTCTCTGGCTGTCTGCAAAAACCGCTGCACCGCTGGCGTGGGATTGTCGCGCCAAATTAGAGCAATTGAGACGATCGGACTTGGTTCTTGTAAATGTTTGTAAACAACCCCAGTGCGCTGGAAGTTTTGCATCGATGCGGGGACGATCGCCACCCCCATCTCGGCGGCTACCAAGCTGATAATTGTCTGCATTTGAATCGCTTCTTGACCGGCGATCGGGCTAAAACCTTCTTGCAGACACAGACTGACGATCGGATCGTACAATCCTGGAGCTAGGGAACGGGGAAATAGTATGAAAGGTTCGGCAGAAAGTTCGCGCAATTCTACAACAGCGCGATCGGCTAAATAATGCGTTTCTGGCAGCGCCACGATCAGAGGTTCTCGAAAAACGATTTCGGAATTTATGCCATCTTCCTCGATCGGAGGGCGCACGAAGCCGATATCAATGCGCCCGAACCGCAGTCGCTGCAATTGTTCGTTAGTTGTGAGTTCGTGCAGTTCGAGCTTGACGGCGGGACACCGAGTGCGAAACGCCTGCAAGATGGCTGGAACTACATTGTGCGCGGCGGAACTCACAAAGCCTACAGTGAGTTGGCCGAGTTCCCCGCGGCTGGTTTGTTTGCCAAGTTGAATAGCGCGATCGACTTGTAGCAGAATTTTCTGTGATTCCTCAAAAAAAACCTGTCCGGCTTCCGTTAGCACAACTGTCCGCTTGGTGCGACGAAAAAGTTGAAAGCCCAACTCTGCCTCCAAATGCTGAATTTGTTGACTTAGCGGAGGTTGAGCCATGTGCAATCTTTCCGCTGCACGAGTGAAATTCAGTTCCTCTGCAACGGCAATAAAGTAACGCAAATGTCGCAGTTCCATAGCTTCCCAATCATTAATATTTTAAAAGTATAAGTTATTAGCTAAAAAGATATTGGACATTGATGATGGCATTTAATACAGTAATTAATAGGTGAGATTGAGAATTAAACAATGGTTAATTTGGATATTAAAATCAGAGAAGCAGAACTTGGAGATTTAGAACTAATTCTGACTTTTATCGCGCAAAAAAGCGAGTTCGATGGAGCTAAAAATCTGTTGGCAGCAACAGCCGATAAATTGCAACAAGCGTTATTTTGTCAGTCTCCGCTAGTGCGGGTAGTATTGGCTGAAGTTGCAGGCACTGCTGTAGGATTTGCGATGTTTTATGCTACCTATTCAAGTTTGTTGGCGCAGCCTTGTCTGTGGCTTGATGATTTATTTGTGCAAGCTCCCATGCGCGGTATGGGAGTGGGTACAGCTTTGTTGAAACATTTGGCACAAATTGCTGAATCCACAAATTGCGGGCGAATTGAATGGACTGTTAATGCTAAAAATTCAGCGGGAGTTGCTTTTTATGAGAAGCAGGGAGCGCGGATTTTGGAAAATATTAGGGTTTGCAGGATTGATGAAAATGCGATCGCGGAACTCGCTAGCAAATGATTCGCTCGCTTTTGTGAAGGAGGATTTTTTTATTAACCGCAGAGAACACAGAGAACACAGAGAGAGAAGAAAGGTTTAGAGTAGTTATGATGACACAAGATTCTTGGAATACGGATCTCTACGAACAGCAACACGCTTTTGTTTGGCAATACGGCGAATCGCTCTTAGAATTACTGGCTCCGCAGGCGGGAGAAGGAATTCTGGATTTGGGCTGCGGTACGGGACAGTTAACTGCAAAGATTGCTGAAAGTGGTGCTTTTGTGCAAGGTATTGATTCTTCTTTGGCGATGATTTCCACTGCTAAATCAAATTATCCTCACATTAACTTTGTGGCGGCGGATGCGAGGAATTTTCAAGTGGAAGAGCCGTTAGATGCTGTGTTTTCTAATGCGGTTTTGCACTGGATAAAACAACCGGATGCTGCGATCGCTTGCGTGGAAAAAGCGCTGAAGCCGGGAGGGCGTTTTGTGGCTGAGTTTGGCGGTAAGGGGAATGTGGGGGCGATCGCCCGCGCGCTTTTGAATGTTTTGTCGGAAATTGGCTGCGAGGAGCCCCAATCGCTTAATCCTTGGTATTTTCCGAGTATCGGCGAGTATGCTCTGCTGCTGGAAAACCACGGTTTTGATGTGAGTTATGCGGTTTTGTTCGATCGCCCGACTCCCCTAGAAGGCGGCAGCGCTGGTATGGTAAATTGGATCGAGATGTTTGCAGGCGGGTTTTTGTCGGGTTTGTCGCCGTTCGTGCGATCGCGCGCAATTAAACAAGTTGAAGAACGTTTGCGGCCCGCTCTTTACCGCGATGGTAATTGGAGTGCAGATTATCGCCGAATTCGCGTTGTTGCTGTCAAGAAATAGTCGGCATTACCCAAATTAGCCGGAATTATCTCAGTAGGAACCGCTCATTTTTGTAAAAAGCATTTGGGTACATCTGGGTTTGGAAAATATTTTTGTAGGGGCGAAGCATGACCTCCGTCAATATGAGATTATAACGAATAACTTATATGCGGTCATGCTTCGCCCTCTTCACAAGTTAGATGTACCGAAAGCATTTTCTGATTTTATTCCTGTATCCGCTCCTGCTTCTGCAATCAAAAGAGCGGATACAGCAATCTCATGTCAAGGCAAAACTGCACATTTCTGCTATGATTCGCGCGCTCGTCAAACCATCTTTTTCGTATAACTAGAAACTGTATTTTCCAACAACATAGCAACAGTCATCGGCCCGATTCCTCCCGGCACCGGCGTAATCGCTCCGGCTACTGTTTTCACAGCATTAAAATCTACATCTCCGGCCAAACGGCTAGTACCATCTGGATTGACGACGCGGTTAATGCCAACATCAATTACTACTGCTCCCGGTTTTACCATATTAGCTGCAATCATTTCGGTGCGGCCGACGGCGGCAATTAAAATATCGGCTTGGCTGGTAATTGATTCTAGGTTTTGCGATCGCGAATGAGCTACAGTAACAGTGCAATCGGCTTCTAACAGCATCAGCGCCATCGGTTTACCCACCAAAATACTGCGGCCCAAAACAACAGCATTTTTTCCTTTCAAATCAATCTGGTATTCCTGCAATAACCGCATCACTCCGGCGGGAGTACAACTCCGCAAACCTTGCTCACCCCGTACCAAGCTACCTAAATTTACCGGGTGAAGTCCGTCAGCATCTTTGTCAGGTGCAATTTGGTACAGCAGCGAAATTGCGTCTAGGTTTTCTGGTAGCGGAAGTTGTACTAAAATGCCGTCTACTCGATCGTCCTCGTTGAGTGCATGAATTGCAAGTTCGAGTTCCGCTTGAGTCACGTTTGCTGGATAATGCTGGCCAAAGGAAGCTATGCCAACTTTAGCGCAGGCTCGCTCTTTGTTGCGGACGTAAGCCGCGCTGGCTGGGTTGTCTCCCACCATCAGCACCGCAAGTCCCGGAGGACGCCCAATCTGGGGTTGTAGGGCGCGGACTTTTTCGCTCAGTTCGCTTTGAATCTTTGTCGCTAAAGCTTTGCCATCTAGTATTTGAGCAGTTTTGGCATCCATTGTAGACTCTAGGTTAGGGGCTGACGAGTTTAAATTTTAGCTTAACTGCCGTCAAGGACTACAAAGCGAGAAATTTCTGACTCGCGATCGACTCTGAGGATTCTGTTACAGTAAGTCGTATCTCACAATCTCAAATATCAAATCCTTTGACAAATGACTACTATAATTCAGCAAGTTTGGATTCAAAGATACTCCATAGGCTCTTTATTGCTAATACTGACTAGCGGTTTGCTCAGTTGTGGCAATGTACCCATGTCTCAACTCAATCTCGGTTTGAATGTTGCTAGCATTGGCGACATTCAACAAAAGCGGCAAGTTGATGGTGAAGTTTATCTCCGAGGGAAGGTGGAAAATCGCGCTCCGTTTGTGGGGAATGCGGCTTATCAAATTCAAGACGGTACTGGTAAGATTTGGATTTTAACTAAGCAAGCTTTGCCCAAGCTTGGCGATGAAGTGTTGCTCAAGGGAGAAGTCCGCTTTAAGAGTATCACCGTGAAGGAATTGGCAGGGAAGGATTTAGGTGAAGTTTATATTGAGGAAATGGAACAATTAAACCGCACTCCAGCGGCTGATAAAGCAAAATAGCTACACGCTAATTTTTTTTCAATAATTAAGTACCTGTATTTCATGAAAATCCAAGGTATGTAGTTGCGCTTGGGCGCTTTGGCTTTGGTTATTGGTGATGAAATGCGATCGCGTTTACGAGCTCTTTCGTTTATATTACAGATTGGGTGAAACAAAGTTTTGACTGGGCTTGTTTATGAGCTTGTTCGTTTTTATTACAAATTTGGGTGAACCCGTCTCTAGTCAAAATTCTTCCCTCTTCCTTCTTCCTTCTTCCTTCTCGGTGCATTTCACTTTTGAAGAGAAGAGGGCGAAGCATGACCGCATATAAGTTATTAGCTATCATCTCATATTGATTGCGGTCATGCTTCGCCCCTACACACATATTTGCCAAACGCCAAACTGAGATGCACCCCTTCCCTCTTCCTTCTTTTCTCTTCCTTCTTCCTTCTTCCCTCTTCCTTCTTCCTTCTTCCTTCTTCCTTATGACTAAAATTCACGTTGCGATCGCCATTTTACACAAAGACGGCAAATTTCTCTGCCAGTTGCGGGACGATGTTCCTCATATCAGGTATCCCGGACATTGGGCTTTGTTTGGCGGACACTTGGAACCGGGAGAAACTGCCGAAGTGGCTCTGCTGCGCGAGTTACTAGAGGAAATTTCCTGGGTTCCTGCAAGTGCCTCTTTTTTCTGTCGCGATGTCGAAGGAGATATTGTGCGCCATGTTTTTCACTCACAACTTACTGCGGATGTCAACGATTTAGTTTTGCACGAGGGTTGGGATATGCAGTTGTTGACAGTGCAGGATATTCGGGCTGGTAAATGCTATTCTGAAAAGTCTGGAGATGTACGACCTTTTGGCATTCCTCACCAGCGGATTTTATTGAATTTTATTGAGTCGATTTGATATTCTATTAATAGACCTCTTGCAAAAGTCCTTTTAATCATATTTTGGGACGGGCTAGAAGCCCATCCCACAAGAAAAAAAAATTGTGGGATGGGCTTCTAGCCCGTCCTAAATATTTTTGCAAGAAGTCTAATGATTTGTAAGGTGCTTGTGGCGCACCCTACATTAGACCTCCTGCGAAAGTATTTTATCGATCCTTTAACAGTCGCCATTTCAGCCATTATTAACTAATAATAAAAGATTGGCCAGACATACTGGTAATTATCGGTTTTGTCGATTAGGTGAGGACTTTCGCAGGAGGTCTATTAACTTAGCAGTTAAGAGCGAGCAGCAATCATTCCCGTTTGCCGTGCGTAGGCAAACAGCCCTCCGGCATCAATCACCGGCCCGACATCTCCTAAAGGCTTGAGGGAGTAAGTGAGATTTTGAGTGTGGTTGATAATTTTATCGCCCGCAAAGTCGATCGTCACTTCTTGGCCTGTTACAAATAGGTCGCAAAGTCGATCGACCGATTCGATCGGATACAATTCGCCAGTCGCCGAGCAATTGCGAAAGAAAATCCGCGCGTAAGACAAGGCTACCACCGCTGTGACGCCCGCAGCCCCCAGAGCGATCGGAGCGTGCTCCCGCGAAGAACCGCAACCAAAATTTTCGCCCGCAATGATAATCGGATACCGGGTTTTGGTTTCGCCGGCTTCCATAAACTTGCCGTAGCGATCGGGCAACCCAATCATCGCATAACTGCCTAGTTTCTCGTACTCGTCCGGCTTCGAGGGAACCAAGGTCAGGTATTCGGCTGGGATAATTTGATCTGTATCGATGTTGTCATCTAGAACAAAAATTTGACCGCTAATTACTTTACCCATAGTTTATTTCCTGTTGTCTCGCTCAATTCTGTGGCGATCGTGTTAAGTGGGATCGGTATGCAAGATTTGCATCTGTTCATTTTAACCTGGCACTGTCAGTGATAACGTGTATAGATAAAAATTAGATCCGAGACTTTGGATTAAAAATTAACAGATTGCGAAGCGTCAAAATAGTGTTATGGCGAATCAAATAGATGACATTGCTCGGCAAGCTCGCGAGGGCTCCGTTGCATCGATTATTCAAATCCTTAACGACAAACTGGCACACGTAGGTGTCAGAGCTAGAGCCGTGTTTGCTTCTGGGATACTGCAACTGCTGTGCGAAGCTGCAACACCCCAACTGCTCGAACAGTCTAGTTTGGTCGATCGCATCCGAGAAATTTTGGAGAATCTCTCGCCCCGCAATATTCGCCGAGTCAACATCAACACCCGGCTGGTGCGAGAACACCAACTGCTGTGGCTCGAAGAAATTAGCCGCGATCCAGAAAATCAATTGCTGTGGTCCCAAGAAATTAAACTCAGAAAGCCAAATTTGTTCAAGCGTTTGGCCGCCGCCCATCACGAACGCCAAGCTGAAGAGCGGGCTTTGCCCAGAATCGCTGCTCCTCGATCGATGCAGCAACCGCGGCAATTTAAGCGCGGTATCGTCGGCGGCGTCAGCTTGAGCGTGTTGTTGCTGGTTGCGGTGGCCGCCATCTACAAAGGACTCAATTCCCCAGTGCCAAACAGCACAGCCGCCACCACCCAAGCAGTTGCCAGTCCCAGTTCCTCAGAAGCAACACCTGCTGTCAAAACTTCTAAGGAAAATCCTAATTCTGCTGTTGACTCTTTTTCCCAAGCAGTGCGGGTGGCAGAGCAAGCAGCCACCCAGGGCAAAACCGCTCAATCTCGCGAAAATTGGTTAGTAGTGGCCGCTAAGTGGCAGCAAGCTTCGGATTTGATGGCCGCCGTATCCCCAAATCATCCCCGCTCTGCAACGGCTGTTAACCGGACGGTACTTTATCGCCAAAATAGCGATCGAGCCCAACAGGAAGCACAAAATAAGTAAGCAGGGAAGTCGGATAAATTTAACAATAGAACTAGCAAGCGCGTTTCTAGAACTTGCGATCGATGAGTAGTCGAGCAAAAACTTCGTAACTCTCAGATCGATCCTGAGGGAGGATTTTTTATTTTTTATTTTTTGCGATCGGCGTCACTCGATCGCATGATTTATATCACAATAAAATTTTATCAGGATCACAAACTTAAATAAGAAACATCACAGAATCAGGAGAGGGGTCTCACAAAGCAGTCTCAAAAATAAATTCATTCTCAGAACAGTTCAAATTAGTGGGAATGGGATTTATCCTCATCTGGTCAAGGATGCTAAAGTTCATCCCGTACAGATCCAAGGGTAGAAAACAGCAAAATAGAACTCGGTCGGATCTGAGTAAGTCTTTTAAAGATTTAGTTACCCGCCGACGGGCTGCGCCAACGCAGAAAGCAGGCTCATAACAGTCCAACCGACTGTTATCAGAAAACTGGGTTGAAAACCCGTCGTTCTACGACGGCTTTACAAGATTTTACAGGCAGCTTACGATTGAGGTGTGAAACTGGAAACATGACACTCAAAGCCTTCAGCTATCGATTCTACCCAACGCCAGAACAGGAAAGCCTGTTGCGACGCACGATAGGTTGTGTTCGTTTGGTCTACAACCGTGCCTTAGCTGCAAAGACTCAAGCTTGGTATGAAGAACAAAAACGGGTAGCATATACTGAGACTTCAAGTATGCTAACTTCCTGGAAGAAAACTCTTGAATTAGAATTCCTAAATGAAGTTTCTTCAGTACCGTTGCAGCAGTGCTTGCGACATTTGCAAACTGCTTACAATAACTTCTTTGACGGGCGAGCAAAATATCCCAATTTCAAGAAAAAACGCAACGGTGGCAGCGCGCAATTTGCTGCGTCGGCATTTAAGTTCAAGGACGGACAAGTTTACTTAGCCAAGTCTGTTGACCCCTTACCTATTCGTTGGAGTCGAACACTACCGGACGGTTGCCGACCATCAACGATTACGGTAAAGCTGGCACCATCTGGTAGGTGGTCAGTTTCTTTGTTGGTAAATGTGGAAATTGAAACATTACCCGACGAGTCAGACAACCAAATCGGTATTGACTTGGGAATTACCAGTTTGCTGGCACTGAGCACAGGCGAAAAAATTGTCAACCCCAAAGGATTTAAGGCAAAATATCGCCAACTTAGAAGAGCGCAGAAAGCTTTAAGTCGAAAACAGAAGGGGTCAAATAACCGACACAAAGCAAGGCTGAAAGTAGGGAGAGTGCATCAAGAAATTGCCGATGCAAGGAAAGATAATCTTCACAAGTTAACAACGCGGTTGGTGCGTGAAAACCAAACCATCGCCGTAGAAAATTTAGCTGTGAAGAACATGGTAAAAAATCGAAAACTGGCTCTTGCCATCAGCGACGCAAGTTGGGGTGAATTGGTCAGGCAACTTGAATACAAGTGCAATTGGTACGGTCGCACTTTAATCAAGATTGACCGATGGTTCCCGAGTTCAAAACGGTGTTTTGAGTGCGGATATATTGTTGAAAAACTGCCGTTAAATGTTCGGGAGTGGAAGTGTCCTAATTGCGGGTCACACCATGACCGAGACATCAACGCCAGTAAGAATATTCTGGCCGCAGGGCTTGCGGTAACAGTCTGTGGAGCGACTGTAAGACCAGAACAGAGTAAATCTGTTAAGGCAGGTGCGAAAAACCGATCCGGAAGGAAGCAGAAACCCAAATCGTGAGGCTTGGGAATCCTCGCTCTTCTAAGGCGGGGAGGATGTCAAAGATAGGTTCTATATATGCAGCACGAATCTGCTTAAACATCATTAAAAAAAAGAAAGACTTCGTTGCCATGATCGATTACCAGGGAAATCAAGACTTTACTCCGATCGACCAATCGCCTTCAGAGTCTCGCACTTTGCATCTACCACAAATGGCAGAACCAGTATCAGTCCAAAAATTTCTGGATCGTCTTATGCAGTACCAGGTCGATCCTGCCCTTGTCGGGCGGCAAATTTACCAAATTCTCGCGACCAACATCGATCGAGAAATCCTGCTGCTACAAATAGCAAAAACTTTGGGGGTTGCTTGTGGGGTAGATTTCTGTTTGGTTGCTGCTGTAGCTGACCAGAAAGTAGTAATTCCGAATGCTTGCTGGCTTCAGAAGAGCGATCTGCTAAACGCTGCGGATGCAAGTAAGATACCCGAAGACTCCCAAAGCACAAAATTAGAATCGCCTAGCATATCGCTCGAACATCCTGTTTTCGCAAACCTGCTAGCAGACGGCGAGATAGTAGGGATCTCCGACTATCTTGATACTCCTTTGACAGCTTCATCGCCCAATTCCCCTGTGACACCGCTGCCTTGTCGGGCAATTTTGGCAGCGCCTGCGCGATTTGGAGGGGCTGTAAATGGGACGATCGTTCTTGGTAAGTTGCAACCTCACGAGTGGTCAGCAACCGATCGCCAGCGCTTAGAAGCAGCATCAGAGGCGATCGGTATCGCGATTGCTCACATTCAAAAAACTCAAGAAATTGCCAGTTTAAACGAACAGTTACAGCAACAAGCTAAATACAAAAATCTACTCAGGTCAGTGGCTACTGCGATCGACACCAGTTCAGAAGTCGATCAATTTTTGCAGCAAATTATTGAAAATACCGTCAATACCTTGCAAGTAGATAGAGGTCAAATACTGCTGTTCAAAGATACAGACTTCCCCTTAACAAAAGCCTCCGTCAATCAAACTCCCAAAGCAAAAATAGTATTAATTGGCGAATCTGCATCAACCAAAAATGAAGGTAAACTAACAATAGAACCAAAAAATTCTGGAAAACAAAGCTCGAAAGCCAAACCCAAAACCCAGGCAAAAAGTGCTAATTCCAAATCCAAAAGTTCTAACTCCAAACAAAATAACTCTCCCGCTTTTTGGCTGTCGGAATCTAATTTGTGCGGTCAAGCATTCCAGAGCGCACCCCAACCTCTCGCCCTTGCTGACGCCAGCGAATTAATCGACAAGGAAGAAGAGGGAGCCGCAGAAATCTTGAAACTCCAAGGTATTCGGGGGTTGCTGGTAATTCCCATCATGCACGCAAGCAGACAGGAAATTGTCTTAGGGTTCTTGGTTTTGCAGCACTCCGAGCCGCGCCCTTGGAACCCTGAAGAATTAGAAATTCTGGAATCAGTCTGCGCTCAAGCGAGCAGGGCGATTATTCAAACTCAGATATTCAAGGAAGTGCAAACCCAAGTCCAAAAAAGAGATGCTGAGTTGGAAGAAAGTATCAACGTGCAGGAGAAACTGCACGAACAATCTGCCAATCAACTAGATCAACTACGCAAATTGAAGCTGATCAAAGACGAGTTTATCGACAATGTTAGTCACGAGTTGCGAACCCCTTTGACAATCATGAATCTGGCGATTCTGATGCTCAAACAGGCCGAACAGCCATCAGCAAGTCGGGCTAATTATCTCGACATTCTAGAGCAGCATTGTGCTAAGGAAGCCGCCCTGGTTCAGGATTTGCTAACCTTCAAGCAATTAGAGCGTCAGCCACTCCCTCTTTATCCAGTCAACATCGATCTCAACCTTTTAATTAAAGATTTAGTTGTGGATTTTGAGAAAAAGTGGGCGGATAAGGGATTGACTCTGAAGGTGGATGTGCCGAAGTTTACCCCTTCCTTGGAAAGCGACCCGGACAGTCTTAAGCGGGTACTACTGGAACTGCTGACGAATGCTGGAAAATACTCGACTTCAGAAACAACGGTAGTTTTCAAGGCGTCTGAGGTAGCCAGCGATATTGTCCTGAGTGTGTCTAATTTCGGGCGTGGCATTCCTGATGCTGATTTGCCCCACATCTTTGAAAAGTTCCGTCGCGGTACTGGCATTACCAACAAAGCGATCGCCGGTACGGGTTTGGGTCTAGCCCTGGTAAAGTCTTTAGTGCAGCACTTGAATGGTACTATTGATGTGTCTAGTTGTCCGGCAGAAAGTTCTGAATCTGACGAGTTGTGCCGCACATCTTTTACTCTGACTTTGCCAAAAATTCCAGCGGAACTGTTGAATCTATAATAATAGTTCGGTTGAGAAGCGGCCCTGAATTGCCAGCGAACAGGCTAAAACTTGCGTTAATAGGGAGATTAGAAAATATAGCAAACCTTACCAAATCATCCTTTTTGATTTGTTTGTCTGATTGCGGGAACTTCTCTGAGTTTCGCGTGGGAAGAGGGGCTGTTTACCGCATAGCCGACGACTCGACACCCGTACCGGTACCGGAGGGGACTGTAATTCCCGGCTTAGCATTGGAATTGGATTGTTGATTCAAAAACGCAAGCATCTGGCTGTGAAATAAACTGACCAGAAAGAATTGGTTAAAAGCCCCAAGTCTTTGAGGGAGAAATTAAAATCAGACTATTCATTACTCCAATCCTCTTCCTTCTAGGTAGAGTTCGCTTTCAAACTGTCCCAGGTCAACTGTCCCAGGTCAACTGTCCCAGGTCAACTGTTGAAGGTGTTTGGCTGCAAGTAAATTCCGTTATTTGTCGGGTATTTCTATCTGAGCCGATCGCTTGCTGCAATTTCCAGTTAAAATCGTTGCGGTGCACCTCAATAGATCGCGACGAATCTTATGCTCACAAAAGCTGCACCTAAACTCCTGCGTTGGCAACGTTCTAAATATTCGCCGCTGGCACGACAAATAGACGTTTTTGCTGCGACGGCAAAGTTTATGTTTTTTTTGTGGTGGGATGGACTGCTGCAAGATAAGTCTGCTCATACTAGAAGAATTCGTGCCCATTGGTTGGTCAATACTTTGCTGGATTTGGGCCCGACTTTTATTAAAATCGGGCAGTCTCTCTCCACTCGTGCGGATTTGCTGCCGCTGGAGTACGTGAAGGAGTTGGAACAGTTGCAGGATCGGGTTCCTGAGTTTAGTTCCGAAGAGGCGATCGCCCTTGTAGAATCAGAGTTAGGCAAGGATATTTACGCTTTGTACCGGGATTTTGACCCGTTGCCCATTGCTGCTGCGAGTCTGGGACAGGTGCACAAAGCGAGGCTGCACACGGGGGAAGATGTGATTGTGAAGGTGCAGCGTCCGGGTTTGGAAAGGTTATTCGATTTGGATGTCAAGGCGGTGCGCCAAGTAATGCGTTTGTGCGATCGCTATTTACCAGGGACGCGCAAGTACGACTTAGAATCTCTTTATCACGAGTTTTTTAAGATTTTATATCAAGAGATTGACTACGTACAAGAAGGCAAAAATTCCGATCGCTTCAGCCATAATTTTCAAGAATATCCTCAGATTATTGTCCCGAAAGTCTACTGGCAATACACGACTAAAAAAGTGCTGACTTTAGAATACGCGCCGGGGATTAAGGTGGACGACAGGATCAGTTTAGAGGCGATTGGAGTAGATATTACGAAGCTCAATCAACTCGGAATTTCCTGTTACTTGAAGCAGTTGTTAATTGACGGTTTTTTTCAAGCTGACCCGCATCCGGGAAATTTGGCGGTAACAGAAGATGGTAGCTTGATATTTTACGATTTTGGGATGATGGCAGAAGTGAAGTCTCTGGCTAAGGACGAAATGGTCAAGACTTTTTTTGCTGTGCTGAGAAAGGATACCGATCGGGTACTGGATACTTTAATTGCGATCGGCTTAGTGGAGCCGATGCCGGATATGATGCCGGTACGCAGGCTGATTGCTTTTCTGTTGGATAAGTTTATTGATAAGCCGATCGACTTTCAAGCATTCAATGAAATCAAGAACGAACTGTACATCATGTTCGAGCAACAACCGTTTCGGTTGCCAGCAGAAATGATGTTTATTGTCAAGTCGCTGACGACTCTCGACGGCATTGCTAGAACTCTCGACCCTCACTACAATTTCCTATCATGCGCTCAGCCTTTTGTCAAGAGTATTGCGGTGAGTAAAGGGCGCAGAAGTGCGATCGGAGAATTGGCTCTCCAAGCACGAAATTTTATCACCTACAAGTTGCAGCAGCCGAGTAAATCGCAAGTTTTTATCAAGCGTTTGGAACAGCGGATAGAAGATGGGGAGTTGCAAATTCGTGTCCGCAACATCGAGAGCGATCGCGCCCTGAAACGCATCAATCTCGCCCTGAAAACTCTGATTTTTGCCTGTATGGCTGGTTTTGGGGGGCTGACGGGTGCAGTGCTGCTGGTGGGCGGATATCAAACGGGGGCGATCGTAGCTTTTGCTGTGTCGGGATGCGCTGGCTTGTTTGTGCTGCGTTCTTTGCTAGATTTGTTGGTGAGGGAAAAGCTCGATCGAATAGCCGAAAAATAAATATACTTACTTGGTAATTAGGTTCGTAGTGAGGACTTTAGTCCTCATTTAAAACACTAAAGTAAAGACGAATTCAGCTCATGCTGTCTCCTGCATTTTTAGCAGATTTAATGCTGCAAAACGTTCATATTCTGCTTGTTGGGTCGCTAAATTTGCTTCTATTTCTGGTCGATTTGCGTGATAATAAGTCAGTGCAGCATAAACCTGCGCTAGGGTGAGATGATCCAGATCCGCTGCTATTTCCTCAGCACTATTACCTTGTTTGTATAAGACTACGATTCGCTGCACCGATGTGGCAGTACCTGCAATAATAGGGATGCCACCGCGAAGGTGCGGATCGCGGATAATGAGAGTGCCAATATCAGTTAAAGTTGGCATAGGTGAATCTGGGGTTAAAAATTAGAATTCAATTCTAGCATAAATTTATTAATTTTTTAAGCTATAATCTAATCAACCTGCCCTAAGTGTTCCAGAAGATAAGCAGCAGGAGGATTTGCTATGTCAACTACTGTTCGAGAAGTTTACGATCGCGTTCTTTCTACCCTTTCACCAAAGGATAGACTGCGCTTGGCAACTCTTATTCTCAACGATTTGGTGCAGCAAAATCTATCGGTTGTCGATGAAAGCGAGACTTGGACTGAAGAAGATAAACTCGATGTGACTACATTTTCTTTGCAGTATGCGGCCACCATTTTTCCTGAAAACGAGGAGATTTAATAGTGTCTTTTAATCCTGGTGATGTGGTGACAGTAGATTTTCCTGGTGTCACTGGCATTAAACGTCGTCCGGCGGTAATTCTATCATCAGTTACCTATAACACAACCCGCCGCGATGTAATAGCTGGACTACTGACTACACAGACAACTGCTTTAGGTATAACTGATTATATACTCCAAGATTGGGCCACAGCAGGTTTACGAGTCGTTTCGGTTTTTCGCAGTTTTATTGTCACTCTACCGCCATCTTCCAACTTAGTTCTAATTGGTCATCTGTCGGAACGTGACTGGAAGGAAGTTCGTGCTTGCTTGAAAGTCGCTCTTGCGGATTTGGAATGATATAGTTGTTACTGTTGGACGAAGAAGTGTTCGACAATATCCTCTTTAGAGTAGATTATAATTGAATTTTGCCGACTTAATTTATGAAATATTTTGTCCTACTACCGTGCTTCTAGATACTCACAGAGAGTAGTTGGTTCGGGAATTGGTAAACCCTCCTCTCGCAACCCTTCTAAGTGAAATTCGATCGCTTCTTTAATTTCCTGCTGTACTTCCGCAAGGGTAGCGCCTGTGGCTGCACATCCAGGTAAATCTGGCGCATAAGCTGAATAGTTATTGGGTGTTTTTTCAATGACGATCGCATAACGCATCATTTAGTCTCGAATTTAGAGTTGATTAGTTAATTGTAGGGTGTGTGACGGCGATAAATCTTTACATCAAAACCAGGAAAATATGTACAGACGGATAAATTCGGGGGAAGAGAGGATTTTAGATTTTCGATTTGGGATTGATTCCACGGATAAATCACGTGGCGGGTACCATCAAAAAATTATTGGTCACGCACCGCCTCAGTCGCGATCTGAATTTCAACAAAAAAATACTGCCGAATAAATGTTGTGTTTATTTATAAAACCATTGTGTTCAGGTGCGGATATCTTAAATTGTCGATAGGTAGCTAGGAATTTTTCGTGGATCCACACCCTACGAATTAAGTAAACATTATTGCATGATATATCAGCTCGATCGAGAGTTGATTCACTTGATTTGATAAATGTAAGCATCATCAATATACCTATGATTGACGCTTTGATTCGTTATCCGTCTCCCTGAAAAACTTGATTTGAAACGTTGTTGTAACTCGCGCAATCCCTGAATTAATTCATCTTTGACACTGACTGCGACAAGGGCTGTCCAATCAATTTTCAATTCTGGCTCTACCTCGCGAAAGACTGATAGTATCTCGTGGTAAGTTTTAAGTGGGCCTTTCTTATCATATGAAGGCGATGTGAGCATCAATCGCCAGGTTTCGGGTTCTGGTGCGTAGAACCAGAGAGCAGAATCAACTGATACACCTGCTGCATTAAGAGCGTCTATTAGTCTTTGACCTTCTGCTATTTCTTGACTTACCAATGTTGCTGTACCCATTGTAAAATTCCGTGATTGCTGTCGGTAATTGCTGAGTAAATATCGAGGGCTTTTTGTCGGTCATGTTTTTGGTAACGGCTTTCTTCTGACCAGTCTTTAAGAACTACCCATGCAGTTAAAAACTCTACATCTTTTAGCAGAGTTTTTAATTCGGAATCAAGTTTAGCAACTTTAACAAGTTTTTCTAAATCGTGGGTGTAACTGTCGAAAACAGTTTTTTTGTCAGGAAAGTCGAATTTCCGCGTTTGTTTTGCGATGCAAGCTTTTAAAGCGCATTCAACAACATAACCGCTGAGATAGTAAGCACCAGAGTATTGACGATTTTCGAGCAGCACTTCTACTTCTTTAAGTCGAGTGAGTGCGATGTTTTGTAAATCTCGTCTATTCACAAGTTTAGCTTACCTCCATGAAATCAGCAAGAAGACCGGGCGGTTGAAACCGCGTCTGGATTTACAATTATCCAATACGAGAGGAAGTTCAACCAACCAAATGCAAAAATGATACCTAGCGTGTGGGTTGGGGTTGTTGCCTTTACCACTTGCTAGATATCATTTTGATATCAGAGTTAGATTTTCAATACCCCCAGGGGAATTCGAATCCCCGTCGCATCCGTGAAAGGGATGTGTCCTAGGCCTCTAGACGATGGGGGCGCGTTTTTCGTTGCGTTTGCTTGTGTTCCGCACCTTTATTACCTTAACTAATCTTTCTGAATTTGTCAACTACTTTGCGAAAGTTTTTTTCTAGTCGTCCGAAAGTTGCTCGCAGTAGGCTTTGAGAATGGCGGCGCAATTGCCGATCGCCCCGAGATGAGCAATCTCGAACCCGTGGGTGTTCTGGGTGGGGAAACTCAAACAAGCGGCGCGGGCCACATGGCCGAACTTCATGGCGATCGAAGCATCGCTTCCAAAACCGCTAATTACCGCCAACTGCACCTCTACATCGACTGCTGCGGCTGCTGCGCCTAATTGGCCGTTCAATCCTTCATCGTAGACTCCGTAGCCGTCCTGAACCAGCAACACCGGGTTTTCGCCATCTGCGATCGGGTATTCCGGCGCGATCGGGCAAATTTCCAAAGCAATCAGCGCATCCAACGGCTGGCGCTGCGTGAAATACAAAGCCCCGATCGCCCCAACCTCCTCCTTCGCCGACGCCACCAAATAAACATTCACCGCAGGCTCTGTCAAATATTCCGCCAGAGCTAGCAAAATCGCCACAGAAGCCTTGTTGTCAAGGGTGTAGCTCGCGATCCAATCCTTCAAGCGAATCGGCTGTTTGCGGTGCTTTCCTACCACCATCCGCGTCCCCGGTCGAATTCCGGCCTCGGCTAATTCCTCGGTAGTACACTTGGTTTCGATCCAGGCATTTTCCCACTTGACAGCAGCATCTTCCTGCTGAGCTTTTTGAGGAGATTCGTGAGAAACGTGGCGACTTCCGAAGCTGAGAATGCCGCTAATTGTTTGCTTGTCGCCCAATAAATCGACGACGCCTTCGCCATAAACCCAAGGAAACGCGCCACCCAACCTGCGGACTTCGACGCGGCCGATCTCGCCTATTGTTTTAACTAGGGCGCCAATTTCGTCTTTGTGGGCGGTAATGGCGATCGACTTGGAGGGATTGCGCCCGGGAATGAGGGCGATCGCATTGTCAGCGCGATCGATCCAAGCATTCACTCCCAGGGCGGCGAACTTTTCCATCAACCGCTGGTTAATTTCCGACTCCGCACCGCTGGGTGAGTGCAGCATGACTAATTCTTCGATTGTTTGAAATAGGCGATCGAACTCTAACATTTTTGATTCCCGGATTTGGGAGCGTATTTTGACATATATTAAAGCAGATTTTTTCTGGGTAGGAATCGTATTTTCTGAAGTGAATCTGATTTTTTTTGAACCGCAGAGGGCGCAGAGGGCGCAGAGAGCGTTATTATAAAAATGATTTTTTTTTAATATTCTTCTATGCTTGTCAATAAAATACTGCAACTTTTGCAACGTAAAATCCGCGCCCAAAAGTTAGGTGTAGAATTCAAGAGAGTTGCTAGCTTTAATTTGCCCGGTAATTTAATTGTGCAAGGAAATCGCCAACAAGTAAACTTGCCGGAGGAGAAAGGCATGGATGGAGAATTTATTGAAGTGCTTTTAGATGACTGTTACGGAGTGGAACAATTATCTGAATCGCTGATGAAAGTTCTCGATATCGGGGCGAATGTCGGGTTATTTCCGATCGCCGCCCGGAATCGATTTCCTCAAGCTGTAATTCACGCCTACGAAGCTAATCCAAACTTAGAAATTTACCTCAAACATCAATCTGAAATTGCCAATTTTACCTATTTTATGGAGGCTGTGGGAGCCGAAGATGGTAGAGTAGTTCTGGATATTCGGGAAGTATCGGGAAAAACGCGATCGCGCGTCAGCGAAAACGGTGATGTACCGATGGTATCGTTGAAAAGGGCGATCGATCGCATTGGCGGCAGCGTCGATTTAGCCAAAGTAGACTGCGAAGGTGCAGAATGGCTGTTATTTGAAGACCGAGATTCTTGGCAACTCGTGCAAAACCTGTCTTTAGAATATCACTTGTGGTCTGGTCACACTCACGCCGAAACCCGACAAGTTATTGAAAATTTAGGATTTCGGGTCACAAAGCAAACGCCAATAGATAAATGGTACGGCTCGATCTTAGCATCCCGAACCCCCAACCCTAAATAAGGTTCGTAGTTAGGACTTCAGTCCTCAGACTTTTTGAAGGACTGAAGTCCTAACTACAAACCAATTTTAACAGAATAGGACTTACGCGCGGGAGCCAGAAACCGGGTTTTTTCGAGAAAACTTTGTTGTGATTCGCAGATTTAGGGAAAAACCCGGTTTCTTTGTCGGAGTGCGCCCAGGACTGCTGAACTTGGATTAAATCAGTTCTTCACCTTGATTAAAACTGTGCATTCCTTGATTTTCCTCGACGCGCACAATAACATCTTCGGGAGTATTGATGATGCCTTTGAATGATTCTTGACTTGCTTGCAAAGCTTGTTCCTTGTTTTTGCGATCGGCAAGTTCGCGCTGCAACTTATCAATTATCCGTTCAAAACGAGCTGCTTGCCTGAGCATTTCCTGCTCCGAAAAATCCAGCAATTGAATCAAACTAGCAATTTGATTTTCCAGTAATTGATTTTCGTAAGCATTGTGAGATTGCACAATATTTGCCGATGTTTTTGAATTATTAAAAACATCTTTTTCGTCAGACAAAGACAGAGCCGTTTTGACACTAAGTGCAAAATGTTTAAACAATTGAGCTGTGCTATGGGGAATTTTTACTTTAAGGAAAATGACTACAGTAAACAAACTTCCCGATCGCAAAAGTCCCCCAAATGCCAAGACAGACTTGACTTTGTACGGGATAATTAAGGAATCTTGTTCCGGAATAAAGGGGCTGCCTTTTGCCTCGGATACGTGAAAAATATTTAATACTGCTGGTTCTAATTGCAGAAACCTTTCTCCCTCGATGCCGAGGACTGTAGGAATATCTAAACCGAACTGTCTGATGGTTTCCGAAATCGCCGGCATTTTGGCTACTACTTCGGTGCTAACTAAGGGAATAGCTGTATTTTCTACTGCTGTGTGCCGAGAATTCCACTGCGGTTCTATGCCTGCGGTTGCTAGTAGAGTCCAGCATTTCATGTCGGCGGCAGGGGATTTGCCATTCATTAAGCGGCGGGCGGATTGTTGCAATGATTCTTCTAATTCCCCGTAGGGATGAGTTTTGAACAAACGCACCAAAACACAGCTATTTTCTCCAGTTTGCGAATCGCAAAAATGTTGGTAAATATACTTGACAATTTTCTGGCTGCTAGCTTCCATACTAGCAGAATTTCTACCGAACTGGCGCAGCACTAAACTGCATTTCGCGATGTCTTGCGGGGTAAATAGGGTAATATCGTACATTAGAAAACGCTCTCCCAGACTCAAACACTCTTTTTCATTTATCCTTACGTCCGTTACCCCATCCGGAATTCTACTGAGAGTTTTTCCAAGTGTTAGTTAAAATATGTACAAAGTTTGCCAGCCAAATGCAGCGCTTGTCTGGCAGGATACAGAAATTAAGACTAAGCAAGAGTAATAGAAAACATCTATCCCGTAGCGCGCGCACCGCGCACAGAGAGGCAGATGTATGATTTATGGCGTTTGCAAGGATTTGTGGCGGTGACTCGGGCAGAGAAATTAAAGTAGCGAGACTTTTCTACCAGAGTCAGGATGATAATCTAACAGGTTTTTAGTGAGGACTTCAGTCCTCAGCAAAAGAAGGACTTAAGTCCTCACTACGAACCTGTAGTGAGGACTTAAGTCCTCAGCAAAAGAAGGACTTAAGTCCTCACTACGAACCTTTTTTTGTTTAAGTTGAGGCTTTGTTTAAAATTTTTAATCATCCCAAACAACTCTACTGGGCTGGTTGAGACTTGGCTTGCAGAGCATCTTTAGCCGACAATCCCTGATCTTGAATGCCAAAATACCACAAACTTGCAGCAGCTTCGGCGCGAGTCACGGATTTCTTGGGCTGAAAGAGAGTAGTAAAACCAAAAACCCGACGAATATTCGCCAAATCTCCATTGTTGAAATCAGCTAAAACTGCCCGCGACGCCTGGGAATCAATCTTAGAAGCGTCTTGAAAACCCCATTTTTCTTTGACTCCCTCAATGTTGGCTGTGGGCAAAACTTGACGAGTATCTAATGGTACTTTCCAGAGAATCATTGTTTCGCGGGTTAAAGGTGCATCCGGACGAAATTTCATATCTTTCGTTTCTCCAGAAAGCGAACTCGGAATTAAACCGGCTTCTGCTAAACCTTGAATTGCTGCAAAATCTGGATCTGTTTTGGGTATGTCAGAAAAGGCCGGTTCGCTAGATTCTACTGCTAATCTAATTTGTTTTGCTTGACGGCTGGCATAAATCTGATTGTTTGCTGCTACTAACCAGCGGGCGTATTCGCGGCGGGTGACAATTTTGTTGGGTTCGGGTAAACTGTTGCCAGTTTCTAAATTGGCACCGCTTTTAGATCGCACTTTCAGTGCTTCTAACTGAGCCAAATCTGCCACGTACTGCTGCAACTGTTGAGGAATTTTGGTGTCTAGTTGGCTAACTTTTTCTGATTTTGGCGAGGCGGATGGGGTTGGAGTAGTTCCTTCTGAATTTGATGGACTTGGTGAAGCGGTTGGAGATGGGCTAGACTCGGAATTGTTAGGTTGGGGACTGGCTGCTATTTCTGGGCCCTCTTTGCTGTAGTCGATCGCAAATTCTGTAGAACCTCCTACTTTTTGAGTCCCAGAAAGCGACACTGTTACCCGCAATTTATCTCGGGTTGCTACCAAAGAACCTTGTCCTTCGGCGGTTGGGCGGCTGACTATTTGCCAATTCCTGCGCCCAAATTCTGTCTGATAAAAGTTCTGAACCGAATTAACCGGATCTGTGCTTTCCCAGCGCAGCCGCACGTTTTTTGACTGTCCATCGCTGGGCGCACCAACTTCGATTAACTGAGCATTAGGATAGAGTGGAATCTCTGTCGGGAAATCGGCAGGAAGTTTGGCGGTTGTGCTGGTTTCAACTGCTGTCGCTGGGGGAGCAACAGGGACGGGAAGCGGAGTTTCGGTTAATTTCGGATCGGCGGCTACCGATTCTTCGAGGGCTTTGCTGTTGGGGCTGTTTGCACAAGCTGTCACAGAAACCAGCAGACTGATAGCCAGCCAAGTCTTTGCAGTAGCGAGTATATTGGTTTTATTAGTTTTACTGGTTTTGGTTGGGCCGATCGAGTTGCCTCGCCGTTGAGTACGTATAATATTCAGCATAAATCCCTCGTTTGCGGATATATTTCTAGGCTAGCGCAGATCGGACAAATATAATTTTTACCCAAATGAAATTTCTGCATATAATCCTAGTTACTGCTACGTTACTTGTTTCGGCCGTCAAGTTTGGCAGTCCCGCAAAAGCTGAAGCAGCCCCGCTGCGGGCGCCACTTCCTCAGCCGGAGTGGCAGCCGTTTTGCTCGGCAATGGGTCAGTTTGCGATCGATATGCCGGGAAATCCCAAAATTAATACTGAAACTTTTTCAACTCAAATTACCACTCATACATACAGGTCGATCTTAAAAAACAAAGAAACTTATTTACTTCAATATTTTGACCTAGATTTTCGGACTAGCAACAAGAATATCAAAATTACTTTAAATAATGCAGTAAATTTTTTTGTCGTGGCTGCAAATGCTAAATTGCTGCAAGTGCGTGATATTTCCCTGGGCGGCTACCCGGGAAAAGAGTTTGAGTTTCAGCCACTTTCTCCCAAGGAACCTATAGGTGTCGGTCAAGTTTTTTTGGTCGAAAAGCGCGTTTACGGGCTGGTTGCTACTACTCCAGAGCCAGAAAATGCTCAAAAATTTCTCGACTCTTTTCGTTTGTATTGAAGCAGGAAGTTCGGCAACGGATGTCAGCGATCGGTCATCAGTCATCAGTCATTAGTCATTGGTAATTGGTAATTGGTAATTGGTAATTGGTAATTGGTAATTGGTAATTGGTAATTGGTAATTGGTAATTGGTAATTGGTAATTGGTAATTGGTAA